>NZ_DATNPA010000208.1:0-7958 GCF_036703385.1 Allocoleopsis sp.
GGCGTCATCCAACTTGTCATCTGGGGTAACAAAGTGACGTGCGGGGTAGATATTCAATGCGTTTAGACTGGTGATAATCTCGCCTGTAACCGGGTCAATGTAGCGAATCGCGTCAATTTCATCCCCAAAGAATTCTACCCGAATAATCCGGTCTTCGTAGGCAGGGCCAATTTCCACGACATCGCCCTTCACCCGGAACCGTCCCCGTCCCATCTCTAAATCATTGCGCGAATACTGCACCGAAGCTAAGTCTCGCAATAACTGGCGTTGGTCAATTTCCTTCCCCACTCCTATAGGAATCGCAGCCTTCAGGTATTCTGAGGGAATGCCCAAGCCATAGATGCAGCTAATTGACGCTACCACAATCACATCCCGACGCTCAAACAGCGATCGCGTCGCTGAGTGCCGCAGCATATCAATCTCATCATTAATCGCTGCACTCTTCTCTATATAGGTATCGGTGACGGGGATATACGCTTCAGGCTGGTAGTAGTCGTAGTAGGAAACGAAGTACTCTACAGCATTATGGGGAAAGAACTCCCGCAACTCATTACATAACTGAGCTGCTAAGGTCTTGTTATGAGCGAGAACGAGGGTTGGTTTACCGATTTTGTCAATTACGCTGGCGGCGGTGTAGGTTTTGCCGGTTCCCGTCGCGCCAAGTAAGGTTTGGAAGCGATGATCCCCTTGGAGGTAGGAAGTGAGTTGTGCGATCGCGTGGGGTTGGTCACCCGTCGGTTGAAAGGGGGCTTGGATTTGAAAGTGCGACATAGGAGTGAAGATTGTTGCTGCCTCTATCTACTATGCTAAGCAATGCTAAGCAATGCTAAGCAATCCAACTTTCCTCCAGGGACAGCTGACGCAATGATGCCTTAGAGCAGATTACTGACTAGTGCACCCAGGCAGACATAACTGACCAGTAAAAATCTCTTCATTTCCCCATCTCCCCGTCACTTCGTCAAGATGGTCACCAAATTCTGCCGCCCTGCACTAGAGTCTCTCTAGACGCGGATGGACTCTCTTGTTAATTGTGTAAAGGATGCCTTAATCATCATAAAATCAAAATCCTAATAATTTTCCTACAAATATGGAAAAGCGTACTTGAATCTTGAAGTTTTCCCTAGACAGCTTTTAAGTCTCAAAACACCCTTAGAAAGGGTAGTGAAACTTGAGGCAACACTAACCTAAGCGCAACATTACTTTAGGATAAGCTCACTTGAATAGGTCACCCTCATGACAGAACCCTCAGACTTTGAAACTCCTCTCGGACAAGCCACATCAAAAAGTTCATTCCCCACAATCCTTTTGATTATTGGAGGCTTAGGTTGCGGTTGTTTTGGTCTCATCATCATCCTGGGAATTGTTTCCGCCATTGCTTTGCCCAGTCTTCTGGGGCAAGTCAATAAAGCTAAACAAGCAGAAGCCAAGCAGAACGTTGGTGCAATGCTAAGAGCGCAGCAAGCCTACCAACTAGAGAAAAGAACATTTAGCAAATCGATTGAAGACTTAGGGGTTAATGTAATACCAGAAACCGAGAACTATCACTATCAGATTGTGCCTCAGGCGGGGAACAAAAGCGTCATGATTACGGCTCAAGCTAAGAAGCCAGCATTGAAGAGCTATACTGGCGCTGTCTTTACTATTAAAAAAGGTCAGGATGTGGTTACAGTTACAGGAATTTGCGAAACGACTACTTCCTCGACAACTCCTCCAGCGATGCCGAAGTTTACGGGGAATGAATCCAGCCCCGTTGAATGCCCGTCTGGTTCTTCCCACCTATGAATTAAAAATTTGTAAGACCAACTGTCTTGAGTGTCAAGTATGCTCGCGGACTGGAGGAAGCGATCGCACGTTTTTTAAACAGCAGCGGAGTACAAGAAGCGATCGCTCAATTCCGACTCAATAGCGTCACTAACCTGGATATCCCTCAAGTCAACCCCATAAAGTTTTGTTCCTCTCAGGTTTGCGCCCGTCAATTCTGCTTTTTTCAAAGTTGCCCAGGTCAGGTTAGCATCCTCTAGAGATGCTCTCATAAGTTTGGCTCCGGTTAAGTCTGCCCCTTGCAGATTCACCCGATCTAGCTGCGCTTCGGTTAAATTAGCCGCTGCCAAGTTAGCGCCTTCTAGCGTCGCACCAGTTAATTTCGCTTTCCTGAGGTTAACGCCTTCTAAATTAAACCCACCTAGGTCTAATCCCTTTAACCAGGCTCTACTCAAGTTGGTAAAATTTAAAGAAGAGCCATATAGCTTTGCGCCAATTAGTCTCGCCTCGGATAAATTCGCCCATTTGAAGTTGACACCCATAAGATTGGCATCTCGCAGATTGACTCTTTCCAACTGCGCTGCGCAGAGATTTGCTCCCCACAAGTTTGCACCTCTGAGGTTAGCACCGATCAGATCTGCGCCACTCAGTTTTGCCCCTGGCAGTAGCGACTTCACCATAAAACAGCCGCTGAGGTTTGCTTTTGTGAGATCTGTTTCTAGCAGTTTGGCTTCACTCAGTTTGGCAAAACTGAGATTGGCCCAGTTCATCTGAGCCCCACTCAGGTCTGACTTGATTAAAAAAGATTTAGTCAAATTAGCCCCTCTCAGATTAGCACCTTTAAGGTTGACTCCCATTAAAATGATTCCTCTCAAGTCAGCTCCGCAAAGGTCAGCACCTGCAAAGTCTCTATGTCCCTGATCGTAAAGCCGGAGAAGTTTTCTAAGATTCATGGCAGATACTCCAATAAATATTGGTCTTTTGGAATCCTTCATAATTTTAAATGACTAACTTTAGATTGTCGCCCAATTCAGAATTTAGTACACGTATTTTAAAGTGTTTATTATTCAAGTTGTTTACTCAGTGTAACAATGTATGAGTAAACTTATTCTGCTGTAACCTTTATTTTTTAGCGAGCTGTGTTTTTTAAGTATAAAGACTCAATAAACAGGTTTTCCTTAAAATAAGCTCTGTCAAGCTTAAAGAAACATTGTCCAAAAGCTTAATTCTCTCATCACATTCAGGTAACGGAAATCTATTGATGTAACGTCTGAACCTATTCTGATTGCTTCATAAGCAGAATTTTTTTAACAATTTAGCCTTCAAATATCTATAGATATATTTAGGAAAACTCGTGCTATGAGATGTTGAGTTAAATAATGCCTAATCGTCTCTCTGGAGCCTCTGATCAGAAAATCACTCGAAATACACTGAAATACAGTAATCAATACTCCAGATAGTTTTCTTCGAGAGGCTGGAGAGTTTGAACTTTGCTGAGTGCTTGCAACCTGTAACCTTTATGCTTTGGTATATCAGTGTCTTGTATGGAAATTTGGCTTGGACTATTGTGTAATACTGTATGGTACGATTCCTATTTTGATGCCCTAGTTTGCCTGTTCTGTTGTCTCATCTCCTCACCCTCATCTCCAGTTGCTCCATTCCTGCGAGTTCCCAGTTCCTAGCTCCCAGTCTCCCTGGATTAGCCCTTTACAATTATTTAAAGTTTATTTGACGGTTGATTGTGATACGTTGATACAGCTCTCGAACAGTGGAGTTGTTCAGCAAGCCCTAAATTGGACTTTCAACACGAGTGCGCTGGCTTAATTCCGGGTAATGTAGGGTTCGCTGCGGTTGAAGCCGCTAAGGCGGATTGGGGTGTTCAATCACAGAGCTAGCCCTGCGATTGACAGACAGAACGTCTCAGACTCTTTGCTAGTACGCCTTGTAGATGATTCGCGTTTGTTTTCGTCTAGAGTGTTATTTTTTCGGAATTCCAGGGAATCTTAGAAGGTAAGTCCTGTCAAAGCCAGCCAGCCACGAGAGTGCTACTTACTTAGGGTGAGGGCAAGCTCGGTTTTCGGGTTTGGCAAAATAGGGCTCAGTTCAGTTATGCTATAAGTTTATGGACATTACGACCTGGCGCAGTTCGGTTATCTCGATTAGAAGTGTCTATCTGTTCACAGCTTTCTGGGAGATTATGGAATGAAGAAGGATGTGAGAAAGACTAGCTAGTCTCAGTGAAGTCATTAGGAGTATGGATAGATGTTCGCTACCCCGAGCCAAGTAAAGAAATGTTGAACCTTTTCCCCTTTACCTCCGTCTAAACTTGTAATACTATAGGGTTAAAGCAAACTCATAATGACTCCGAGTTTCCGCTTTGAGATCCCAGCCATGAGCAGCAAGATGCTGGGGAACGCCGCAGAACTGAAAAAGAAAGACTGTCCTCAGTAGCCAGCTTCAACTCATATTCACGGTTAGATCTCCTGCTCAAGTTAGAAAAGGCAGGTGATCGTGTACATCTTTTGTCAGATGTAGTCTACCGATTCGCGTAACTATCCTCAGGGTGAGAGATCGCACAAGCTTTTGAGGTCAGAACCCGCGATCAATTTACTAATTGTTTACGGAGTTATTTCCAAAAGATGCCCACTGCTAACACGAAAACAAAAACGACCAAGCCCACGTTCTCAGCAGACATGGTTCGGACTTATCTGCATGAGATTGGTCGCGTGCCATTGCTGACCCATGAGCAAGAAATTGTCTATGGTAAGCAGGTTCAGCAAATGATGTCGCTAATGGATGCAAAAGCAGTCTTAGCTGAAAAGTTGCAACGCGAACCGACGACTAACGAGTGGACAGACCACGTCAAACAGGATGAAGCCACACTTAATAAGATTGTAAGCCAGGGAACCTGGGCCAAGCGCAAGATGATTGAAGCGAACTTGCGTCTGGTTGTGGCGATCGCCAAAAAATACCAGAAGCGTAACATGGAATTTCTGGACTTAATCCAGGAAGGTACCTTAGGCTTAGAGCGCGGTGTGGAGAAATTCGACCCCACCAAAGGCTACAAGTTTTCTACCTACGCCTACTGGTGGATTCGTCAGGCGATTACTCGTGCTATAGCTCAGCAAGCTCGTGCAATTCGCTTGCCCATCCACATCACTGAAAAGCTCAACAAAATCAAAAAAGTTCAACGGGAACTCTCTCAGAAGTTGGGTCGTAATGCCACACCAGCTGAGATAGGTGAGGAGTTGGATTTAGAGCCAGCTCAGATTCGCGAATACTTGAGTATCGCTCGTCAACCAGTCTCTCTCGACGTTCGCGTGGGAGACAATCAGGACACTGAGCTGTCTGATCTCTTGGAAGATGATGGTCAAACGCCCGTTAATTACACCACTCAGGAGTCCCTGCGCCAAGATTTGGATGACCTCTTGGCAGAACTCACCCCTCAGCAGCGGGAAGTCCTGGCACTGCGCTTTGGCTTAGAAGACGGCAACGAGCTATCTCTGGCAAAGGTCGGTCAGCGGCTCAACCTCAGCCGTGAGCGGGTACGCCAGTTAGAACACCAAGCTCTAGCACAATTGCGGCGTCGTCATGCTAACTTCCGGGAGTATATCGCTAGTTAGGGCAGATGATACTAGTCTCCCAGCCAAGGTGGTAGAAGCTTCTTGCTACCACCTATTTTTTTGTTGAGATTTGTAAAGATTTGGGGAATCTTTACTCGTGCCCTTGAAGCTACTTATTACTTCTTAGGGAAATAAGGCTGTGATTAAGAAGCAGAAGACGCCAGGAAACAGAAATGGGACAATGGGGAAGATTGATGGGACATATCTCGTGCGCCCAAGCCCCACTCTTCCCGCCAAACCAACCCGTTGGGTGAGGGAAGCTTCATCCATTTGAGGGAAGCATTGCCCTTAGTTGTTCGGTATTCTATTAGATAGAAGCTGGTCTTGTCTTGATGTCTAACATTTTCAAAGCATACAGATCAAAAACAACTGTCAGATGTGACGGTTGATAAACCGGTCAGAGGAGGAACAAAAACAAGCCTCTTTCCGGCTTATAAATATTTATAGGGATGCCAGTCCACAAAACCTAGTTTTTGCTCAATGCAGTTCTTCTGGGTGGTTTTTACTTCTACTGGGTGGACGGCTTCATAGAGACTACTTCTCGTCCAGGGTGTTTTCAAGCTTTGTTTCCAAGGAGGTAACCACGGTGATTAACCAATTAATCGGGTTTTTTTCGTCACAACGTCAGCTGCTCAAGGGTTGGGAATTGCCGGTGGCCGGGTTACTGATAACAACAGGATTGGCAATAAGTGTAGCAACTCTGAAAACGACAAGCTCTCAGCACAAGGCGCAAGCTGCCAATACCATTGCAGCTTCATCCACTGCAAAGACAGCACAGGCTCAGCTGCAAGAGCAAGCCGTTGATTCCTCCGTAGCTCCATCCCCTGTGACGGCAGAAGCACCCCAGCCGCAAGAGCAAGCCGTTGATTCCTCCGTAGCTCCATCCCCTGTGACGGCAGAAATGCCCCAATCACAAGAGCAAGCCATTGATGCTCCAGCGCTTGCAGCCCCTAAGAGTTCAGCCGTATCTAAGCCGTACAAGGCCCACAAGGGAGTTATTCATTCTCCGGCTATTTCCCCCAGAGTGACGACAGCACCTCAGCAGCAAGAGCAAGAGCAAGCGATCGATTCTCCGTCAGTTTCCTCCACCGTAACAGCAGCAGTACCCCAGTTACGAGAGCAAGCTCTTGATGCTCAGCCAGTTGCCAAGTCCTCACTCAAGTGGAATCGTAAGGCACAGGAGCGTCCTAAGCAACCCATTGCTCAAGTTCCTAAGCAAGACAGTTCGCTCCAAGACGGCACCTACCTCTATGGTCAGTCCTCACAAGCGGGAGAGATTGGAAAAGAATATATCGTATTTCAAGCGCATCAGGGCAAGGTAGTCGGCGCAATGTACATGCCGAGTTCTGAGTATGCCTGTTTTTACGGCACCCTAAATTCTAAGCAAATGAATTTGACGGTGGTCAATCCCTACAATCAAACCGCCTTTTCTCACACAATCGCCCGCGAACAGACAACTCAAGTTGCTGCCGCCGGTGGACAGATTGACCTGGAAAATACCTACGACTCGCTGACTTATCCTCACTCTATAGGGCTTGAAGGCTATCTACCGATTAATCAGGTTGGCGATAACGATAAGCAAATTCTGAATACCTGCGTGAGCAATTATCAAGCCAAAGTCTCGACTCAATAGACATTCGGTAAACGTCAACATCAATCGATAACAGAAAAGAACAACAAAAAAGGCTCTCTATTCTAGAGAGCCTTTTTAACTTTTAACTAGGGAAATAGAACTCCACTGGTTCTACTTACCCCAATAGTTCCTTTGCTTTGGTTACCACGTTATCGACGGTGAAGCCAAACTTCTCTAGGGCAACATTACCAGGAGCAGAAACGCCGAAGCGATCAATGCTAATCATTGCACCCTCATTACCCAGGTAACGGCACCAACCGAAGCTAGAAGCCGCTTCTACAGCTAAGCGCTTGGTGACGGCTTTAGGCAATACGGATTCGCGGTAAGCTTCATCCTGCTCGTCAAACAGTTCCCAACAAGGCATGGAGACGACGCGGACATTCTTGCCTTCAGCGCGTAGCTTCTGGGCGGCGTCAACACACAGATACGTTTCTCCACCGGTACCGATGAGAATAATATCGGGTGTTCCTTGGCTATCGGAGAGGATGTAAGCCCCTTTGGCAACATGATCAATACCGCTTCCGGCTAATTGCGGTAAGTTTTGCCGGGAGAATGCCATCAGAGTCGGACGGTTCTCACTCGCCGCTTGAATCGCAACTTTGTAAGCACCAGAGGTTTCGTTGCCATCAGCGGGACGAATCACCAACAGGTTGGGAATGGCGCGTAAGGAAGCAATCGTTTCGATAGGTTGGTGAGTCGGACCATCTTCGCCTAGAGCAATGGAGTCGTGAGTCATAACGTAGATGACTCCCGCTTGCGACAAGGCGGAAAGGCGAATCGCGGCCCGCATGTAGTCGGCAAATACCAGGAAGGTAGCACAGTAGGGAATCAATCCAGAACTGTGCAGGGCAATCCCGTTACAAATCGAACCCATGCCATGCTCCCGCACCCCAAAGCGCAGGTTACGGTTGGCGTACTGCCCTTTTTGGAAGTCGCCAAAT
>NZ_DATNPA010000209.1:0-2584 GCF_036703385.1 Allocoleopsis sp.
AAAGCTAACAATCTTTGATACTATGAAAGTTCCTGAGAACAAAAGAGGATATGCTGCATTACTGAAAAAAATTGGAGTCGAGCCAGAACTAGCAAATCAGGCTAGCAGCATACGAGCCAGGGGAGGAAGCAGAACGAACCAAGAGCGGGAAGTAATGAAAAAGGTGACAAGGTTCTTAGTGAACCTTGTTGAAGACGAAATCAACCGCGCAAAGTAAATCAAGTCCGAAGTGAAGTGCAGAATTACGCAAAGGTGAAATTCTGGATTCGATCGCCGTTGTCAATTTCCAGTCGAATGGAATTTGATAACACGACTGAGTAACCCCCGAAAACGCCTAGCTCTCTCATAAGCGAGAAACGGCAATAAAACTAAGCAACAGAAACAGTAGAAGAATTCGTAGCAACTGGCTGACCCCAAAACGTTTTATCTTCAGGGGCATAAATCGAATCATCGGGTGGACTAGCGGGAGTAGCAACCCCTTTCGCAATGTTCTCAATTTTTAAAATTCTATCCGTGTCACGCAGGAACAAGGGCGTAATCCAACTGCGAGCTTCAAGCAATTCATCAACGCCCAAACAATAAGGAAAAATGCCCTGTTGAAATTGTTTATCAGCCGCCTTTTCCACCATAGTAGAAAGCTCGGCTCCCGTCATATTAATGGTCTTATTGAGAATCACGCGCCACTGTTTGAGAGTTAAGGGATCGCCGCCTTTTTTATAGCGATCGTCAAAACGAGCCAGGTGCAGGTGCAAAATATCCTTGCGCTCTCCAGCAGGAGGGAAACCCACGTAAAAAATCTCATCAAAGCGCCCCAGACGAGTTAACTCCGGTGGCAAACAATCCAGCCTATTGAGGGTAGCAACCACGAAGACTTCGGAGACTTTATCCTGAAGCCAAGTCAACAGCAAACCAAGTACCTGACGCTGCTGAACGTCAGCGGGAACGCCAGGTTCTGGAAAGAGTTTATCCAACTCATCAAAGTAGGCTAAGGCGGGTTGAGACGCCTCGATTCGATTAATTAACTGACGCAAATAAGAAGCACCGCCCGAAGCGATCGCGCCCGTGTCTACGGCAATCATGGGAAAGCCCAAGATAGATGCACAAAACTTAGAAACGAAGGTTTTACCCGTTCCCGGTGGACCGACAAACAACCACCCTTTGGGAAGTGGAATGCCACGTTGACGCGCTTCATGGCTGTAGCGTTTTTTAACAGAATAAATGGCGTTGCGAATGTTAGTAACGCCACCAAAATTCTTGACGTTAGGCGGAGCTGTAAAGGCTAGATTAAAAGCCTTAAGGCGGTCGATTTTGTAGTCGAGCAAATTTTGAGTAACATCAGATGTGAGCTTGCCTCCATTTAAGTGGAACGAATATCGCAAGCCGGACTTAATTTCTTCAGTGGAAAGCCCCCCAGCACTAACGGCTAATTCAGGGATGATACTAGTATCTAAAGCTGGATCGAGAGAGGGAAGAAAGGTATGAAGAAGAGCAACGTTATCTTCATAACTAGGAAGAGGATGGATAAATTCAGGAACGACGCTACTCAAAGCCGGAGGCAATTCTTGCTCGGCTGTTGAAAGTAAAATGATAAATTTTTTGGAATTGCGAGAATCAAACGCCAAAGAAGTAACCTGGGAAACCAAGCGGACAACCGCAACCTGGGAAGAAACATCGGGAGAGGAAGCTACCAAAAAAGGATGCAAGTTCTCCAGGATAAAGATCCCTGACTGAGCTTCGGTTAGGAGAAATTGAAGAACGGAAAATGGATTAGTTGATGAGTTGAAATCGGCAAGGACTTCCTGTTTGTCCGATCCAATCAAAGCTAGAGTATTGCTGCCCAAGTTCCAGAGGTAGCAAGGTAGATCGAACGAGGTGGAAGCAATAGTGGCTAATGCCCCAAGGACGCTAATGCGTTCGGTAAGTTGACACTGGTAGGAAACAACCGAGTTTCCCGATTGCAGAGATAGCTTCAGCTTAGAATAGCTCATGGTTGAGTTGTAAAAAAGATTTACTTCTTGTGTGGCGCAACTTCTTAAGCAATGCACTCGCTCTCGTGCTGCCTCCAGCAGAGCGCCCTTGGAGTTAGGCTTGCACTCTTGGCGAGAATTAACCGAGTTCGAGTCCCTTGCTCTTTTTAGATTGAGCGGCGGCTGGAGCTGCACTAACGAAAGCTTGGGCGGCAACAGCCATTTTTGTATTGGATTGAGAGAGTGCGGGAATCATTTTTTCAAAATGAGCCAAGTCTTTCTCTTCCATGCGAGAACGCATCTGCCCATTACCCGCTGCCAACAGAACGTTACCTTCCTTATCGGTGATCATCACAGAACCCTTGGAATTGGCTCGGAAATCGTAAGAAAGCTTGCCGTCCACCTTGGCGTTCCCACCTTGAGATTTGGCGTAGTCAGACAGTGCCTTGATAATCCTGTTGACCCGCGAGATGTACTGCCCCTCGTGAATGGCTTGTTGAGTGAAACTACCGCTTGGCTCTTTGCCTGCATCCAAATCGGCACGCAACTGAACCGTTTTGGCAAAGTCACCACCCGATAGCGGTGGCAAGGTATTGTCCACTTTCACGCCCAAGATA
>NZ_DATNPA010000210.1:0-2732 GCF_036703385.1 Allocoleopsis sp.
AGATGGCGGGGGAAAGTTATAGCGGCAATTTTAGTTGTATATTGTGGGAATTGCGCGACCTATCTTTATGGCGGACGCAGCTTTGAACATCCAGAAATGATGGCACCTTACAGCTTGCACTGGGGAGCGATGCAACGGGCAAAAGCGAAGGGTTGCACCATCTATGATTTCTATGGCTTTACTCGCGAACCCAATCATGCTTATGCTAAGTTCTCTCAGTTCAAAAGTCAGTTTGGGGGAGTGCCTGTTACGACAATTGGCGCTCATGATTATTTCTTTTACGACCAACTCGCTGATACTTTAATTGGCTTATTCCAGAATCTGGCAGGAGATGGCAAATGAATGAAGTACTGCTGAATGGAGTGAATCAATCAGGATTGATTGTATTAGAGTTAGTCGTTGGGTTTGGATTGTTTTGGCTGGGACAGTTAGCCTATCAAAAGCTGTTCCGGCGTCGCATGGAATTAAATTTAGAGCTATTTGTCAGAGATAATCCAGCCGTGGCGATCGCATTGGTTGGTTACTACCTCGGCATTGTTATTGCACTGGGAGGTGTTTTAGATAAAGCCATACCGGCATGGCAGGATAAATTGCTGAACTTAGCAACCTACGGCGCAACGGTGATTTTGTTTATGTTGGCAGGTGCCTGGGTTGGCGATCGCTTGATTTTGCGTTGCTTTCAGTGCGATCGCGAAATTCTCCAAGATCGCAATGTCGGTGCGGCGACTGTAGAAGCGGGTAACCACATCGCCAACGGACTGATTCTCAATGCAGCCCTAGCTGGAGAAAGCGGTACTTGGATTGTCGGGCTAGTCTGTTGGCTGATTGGATTAGGCGTACTCGTTTTGGTCAGTGTTGTCTATCCGCGTGTTGCTAAATACAATGTTTTCGCTGAAATCGAAAAGCGTAATAATCCAGCGGCTGGAGTGGCATTAGCTGGTTTATTGATTGCCACAGGGAACATCGTGCGAATCTCATTTGCCCCGGAGTTCCAAAACTGGCTCGTCAGTTTTACTCAGTACGCGTTGGTACTGCTATTTAGCTTAGTCTCACTCATTGCGATTCGCGCTCTTGCGGATTGGATTCTAGTGCCAGGGGTGAAAATCTCGGATGAAATTGTCAATCAAGAAGTCCCGAATCTCGGTGCAGGACTCATTGAAGCGTTTGCTTATATTGCTGCTTCATTTCTCATTGCCTGGTGCTTCTCTTAACCTAGGGTTGCAACTCGAAGTCATAATGAGTATGATTTAAGAGTAAGGATTTGGAACTGAGGAAGCAACTCGCAAGATGGTAGACATAAGAGAGATTCCTCTAGGGGAAATTCGTCGTCCCCTGCCGCGAGAGAATGACAAAGCTAAGGTAGCGGCTCTCATGGAGTCGATTCAGGAAGAGGGGCTGCACGAACCCATTGATGTACTGGAAGTCGATGGGCAATACTACGGCTTCTCAGGTTGCCATCGATTTGAGGCTCACCAACGCCTAGGCAAAGAAACTATTAAGTGCCGAGTTCGCAAAGCACCGCGATCGGTTTTACAGAGGCACTTGGCTTAAGCCTCAGCAGCTCTTGTAATAGACCGCTTCTCCCAAAGGGATGATTCAGACTTAATTGCTACATGCATAACATCAAGAGGCGTGAAAGCAGCCTCATCAATGCAGAATTACTTTTTTAATTAGGAGATAACCATGCAAGCTCAAGCCAAAGGATTACCCATAGATATCGGCCTTCCAGAAGAAAGCCGCAAAGAGATTGCCGAAGGGCTTTCTCGTCTCCTCGCCGACACCTACTCGCTTTACCTCAAAACCCATAACTTCCATTGGAACGTGACTGGCCCAATGTTCCAGACATTGCACTTAATGTTTGAAACCCATTACAACGAACTTGCCTTAGCCGTTGATTTAGTTGCCGAACGTATCCGTGCATTAGGTTTTCCTGCTCCTGGTACTTACAGCGATTTTGCCAAGCTGAGTTCCATCGAAGAAACGCCCGGTGTTCCTAAAGCTCAGGAGATGATTCGCCTACTCGTGCAGGGACATGAGGCTGTAGCAAAAACAGCTCGTTCAATCTTCCCTATTGCTGACAAAGTCAATGACGAACCGACAGCCGATTTATTAACTCAACGGCTGCAAGTACATGAAAAGACCGCTTGGATGTTAAGAAGCTTACTGGAAGATTAACGGGTTACGGAAGTCCCCACCCTCAAAAGGCGGATTTTTGCAGCCTCTACTGCGAAAATGAGCGCATGAAGGGTGGGGATGGCTAGCGCATAATTTTCGACCTCAACGTTCAGAGTGCGGTGTAGTGGTTCATCCCCAAGTGATCGCAAACCTAGAGGCGGAAGGCTAGCGCGATCGCCCTAACATATCAGGTGGTTGATGGAAGTTCCAACATCTCTGGTTGCTCTTTGACCAGAGCCAAAGGTTGTTTAATCTGCCAGGTTTTGTCCTGGGAGAGTTCCAGCAAAGACTGATGGTAATTTGCCAACGTAGAGCGATGCCCCACACTCAAAAAAGTAGTCCCTTTCGCCCGCAAATGCAAATGTTGATATAACCGTTCCTCATTACCTAGATCTAACGCACTAGTCGCTTCATCCAGGATGGCATACTTGGGTTTGTTCAGCAGCAACCGACCGAAAGTCAGCCGTTGTTGTTCACCCAACGAGAGGACATCTGCCCAATCCTGTTCGACATCAAAGCCACCAAATCGTTCATCCAAACCCGCTAAGTTCACCTGC
>NZ_DATNPA010000211.1:0-10669 GCF_036703385.1 Allocoleopsis sp.
TGCCGATTTCGGCTCTAAGTTTACCCAGTTTGCTGACAGGAACCGCTGGAATGGTAGAGACAAGATTGGTAGTTTCTAACAGCGGTGAAGTGCAGTTAACGAACTCTGGCACAATCATACCCTCTGAAGCAGGATTGGCGATCGCTTCGGGCACTCTCGACACATCCAACATCGGGGCAACCCAGTCATCCTCCTTACTGCAAACGGGCGGTAGTGTGAATGTATTAGGCAATAAGGTGGGTCTATTGGGTGCCACCATCAATGCTTCTGGTAATGATGGGGGTGGGGCGGTCATGATTGGTGGCGGTTTTCAAGGTAGAGGCAGCGTACCCAATGCTATTAGCACTTATGTTAGTCGTGATTCAGTCATTAATGCTTCTGCCTTACTCAATGGGGATGGCGGTACAGTCATCCTTTGGTCAGATCAGGTGACCCGATTTGAGGGCGCGATTAATGCCCTAGGGGGTGCAAGTTCTGGCAATGGCGGATTTGTAGAAGTGTCGGGAAAGGGAAGTCTCGCATTCAAGGGTACTGTCGATACCAGTGCAGTTTATGGCAACGTGGGTACCTTGCTGCTCGACCCGACAAACATCGAAATCCGTAATGGAATTGGGGATGGTGATACAAATGGCTCCAACATTAGTTTTTTCGGTAGTCCCTCTGGGGGTGTCGGTCAGGTACGAGCAGGAGATACGGCACCCACTACCCTGTATGAATCAGAGGTAGCAGGATTGGCCGTAACAAGTAACGTCATCCTAGAGGCTACTAATAACATCACTATTCAAGACTTGGATGATGACTTATTTGGCTCTAACCCCTTTGTGTTTCCAAACTTGCCGCTTCGGGGTTCAATCACCTTTATCGCAGGTAACTCTTTTGAGATGAATCGAGGGGATACCCTGTTTACGCAAGGCGGGATAGCGATTTCGGCGGGGAATAATATCACAACAGGCAGGCTGCTGGCTGAACAGGGCGTTACCCTGAATGCTGGAGGCAACATCACCACCGATGAAGTAGGAAGTTTTGGGCCAATTAACCTGACGGCAGGGGGCACTATCAGTACCAATCGTCTCCTGACAGGCGGTACCATCAATCTTGGAGGGATTCCGATTAATCTTGGGGCTGGTAATGCGGCAGATATCACCCTGACGAGCAATGGGGATATTACCACTGGAGGAATTAACGCCAGTGCCAATAATGGCAATGCCGGAAACGTCAGCCTTACTAGTACAGCAGGGCAAATCCTGATCGATCAAACACGCGGTGAGAGTACGCTCATTATTGATCGCAACCCGCTTAACGCGACAGGAGCCGTGTTCTCTGTGGCTCAGAAGTCTGGACGGGGAGGAACTATCTCGCTGAGTGCTCTGGGTAATATTACAACAGGCCCGATCGCTTCTGGTTCGTTGCAGGGAGATGGAGGTGAGATTAACCTAATCAGTACAGCCGGTGCGATCAATACCACAGAAGGCCAAATTCAATATCGAGGCCAAACCATTCCCGACACCGGACTGCTACTGTCGGGTTCGGGAGGCAGTGGAACCGGTGGAAAAATTACAGTGTCGGCGGCGGGAAATCTGATCACGGGGCCAGTGGTTTCTGCTTCGATAGAGGGGAATGGTGGTGACATTAATCTCAGTAGCACGGGTGGTAGTATCAACACATTGCAAGGACTCACCTCAGTTCAAGCCTTCGAGGCTCTGCTTGCGATCGCGAATATTTCCTCTGCCGACCTGTCGCCCCAAACCCCCTCGACGCTTTTCCCCCTTGCTAACACGGTGGCTGGCTCAATAGTTTCGGGTTCTGGGGGGAGCGGAACTGGAGGGAATATTACCGTCAATTCGAGGGGTAACCTTTCTACTGGAGGCGTAATTTCCACTTCTATTGATGGGAATGGGGGAAATATTAACCTCACCAGTACAACTGGCGATATTAATGCCTACTTAATCAACACTCAAAGCTTAGGGGCGGGTCAAGGGGGTAACGTAGAGGTTAACGCCAACCGTTTTTTCCGAGCTACAGGTACTGTTGCGGCAGCATTGGCGCAATTACCTCCTGATGCTATCAATCCCAGTGATATCCCTGCACAATTAGATCGACAAGCGAGCATCTCGACTTACGGCGGTGCTCGTGGTGGTTCAATTACGATTCGTCATGGCGGGGGGGATAGGAGCATTCCCTTTAGTGTGGGTAATGCTACAACCAATGGAACGGTTGGCTCAATTACGACTAGACCGAGCAACACGATTTCGCCAACCCGCGCCTTTTTTGGGAGTTACACTCAGGATAATATTCAAATCATCACCTCACAACAACAACAACAACCGCCGAATCCGGACATTCCCCCTGTACTCGATTCGCTCCCTCCCCAAGAGCCATCGGCGAAACTACCCGTCGCGACCCTAGATGAGGCGCGTAAGGTGCTGCGCCGAATCGAGGAGAAGACGGGTGTAAAACCGGCTTTGATCTACATCCGTTTCACACCTAAAGTTCTGGTGAGTGACCCCAACTTTACAAGGTTAGAGGACACACTGACACAAGATTTTCAGAACTATCTCAGTTTGCAGAAGGTCGCCACCAATGCAACACTTTCTTTTGAAGAGCAGGGTACCGACCCACTCGAAGTGTTACTACTTACGAATCGGGGAAAACCTATTATCAAGCGAGTACCCAGTGCTACGCGATCGCGAGTTGTCAAGGTAGCTCAAGAATTCCGCAATGACCTCACTAGCCGCCGTTCCCGTAATTACTTAGCCTCAGCCAAGCAACTTTATCGGTGGTTTGTGGCTCCTCTGGAAGAGGACTTGCGGACGCAAAACATTAAGAATCTAGTCTTCATTATGGACACTGGGTTGCGCTCCCTACCGCTAGCCGCGCTACACGATGGCAACAACTTTATCATCGCCAAATACAGCGTCGGCTTAATGCCCAGTCTTTCGCTCACCGATACTCGCTACGCCAATGTGAAAAAGGAGCGAGTCCTAGGTATGGGTGCAACCAAATTCTCTGAGCAAAATCCCTTACCCGCCGTTTCCGCCGAGCTGTCTTTAATCACACAGCAGTTATGGACAGGTAGCTCCTTCCTCAACGAGGCATTTACTCTGGAAAATCTTCAGCAATCCCTTGCCAGACAACCCTTCGGCATTGTGCATTTAGCCACCCATGCCGAATTTAAACCAGGTATGCCGAATAATTCTTACATTCAGTTGTGGAACACTAAGTTAACACTGAACCAACTGCGTCAATTCGGCTTGAATAACCCAGCAGTGGAGTTGTTAGTCTTAAGCGCCTGTCGCACGGCAGTAGGGGATAAGAATGCCGAATTGGGTTTTGCGGGGTTGGCGGTGCAGGCGGGAGTCAAGTCGGGACTGGGAAGTCTCTGGTATGTCAATGATGAGGGAACATTAGCGTTCATGACGGCATTCTACGAGCAACTGAAACAAGCACCGATAAAAGCCGAAGCGCTGCGGCAGACGCAATTAGACATGCTGGATGGTAAAGTGCGTTTAGAAGGAGGAGAGCTGATTACAGCAAGTAGCCGTTTCCCTTTACCACCTGAGGTAGCTCAGCTCGGCGATCGAGACCTCTCTCATCCCTACTATTGGAGTGCTTTCACCATGATTGGCAATCCTTGGTAAGTGATACCAATGTAAACAGAGGATGCGACAGATCATAGATTGAAACCATTGCCTCCAGAAGGCTTGTGCAATCCTTGCATCTAAAATCCTTGCATCCAAAATGGTATGACATCCACCCAGCGCCGCCCTCGTGGGACGGCCTGGGCTTCCGGCGAGCAAGCTAAGAAGCAACAGGCAACCGGCTGGCAAACAAATTAGAAGCAACCGCATACAGCTCCTCAATCATTCCCAGTTGCTCACAGATGTCTAAGGGCTTGAGCTTGCCGTTGTTTCTAGCGCGAATACGTAAATTGATGTGATAGCGATCGCGGAACTCAGTATATAGCAAGCGCCACGTATCTCTGAAAGTTATGTTATGCGCTGTAGCATAATCTCTCACTAAACGATTGATCTTCAGGCGAGTACTAAGGCTTTTTGGCTCAACAATAGGTGGGCTAAGCTCCTTGGTTGAAGCAATTGAAGCCATCTTATCTTCCTGAAGCCTGTCTATCTCAGAAAGTTTTTCTATTAACCCTATGAGTTGAGAATTTTGCTGTTGATTTTGCAGCAGGATCTGTTGGCAAGACGCTATGATATCCGCCATCAGGATTTGGTTTTGTGGTTGCATGATGGTCTATGGGGTTATCAACTAATTTAGAGAGCAAGGTAGAGATTAGCTACCTAAAAGACTTATAGGGGGTTAAGCTACTTAACCTCTTGAGGACTTGCGGTGGATTCCATTAGCCACTCCTTCTCATCCATGAGTGTTATTTTTTAACGATGGCTCTGGGAAAAATCCCTTTTTGGTGTTGCATCAATTTATAGCTTTGTTTAATTGGTATTCAACACAAACAAAAGCTTAATTACTCTATCCATATAATAGCAAAAAGATGCTAAAATGGCAACTTAAGGAACGTTTTAATTCAAGGCAGTAGTTCTGTTTAATTGAGCCCGAAAATATTGAAATATCCCCGCCACTATCAGACTTCTTGTAGAAATCGGAAAAGGGGGAAGCGAAAGTAAAGTGTGAAAGGGCTTCTATATTTCCCCGCTCCTTTAATCCTTTCCCTTTTTCTTCTGTCTCACCAAAGGTTATGAGTGCAAGACCCTCCATGAACTGGGCTTACGCCTCGCTTGCTCGCTTCGCTGCGCCCGCATTTGGCTAACGATAACGTACACGAACATTTAATGAAAGACTCTTACTCCATTCCCCACTTCCTACTCCCTGCTCCCCTCTTTCAAGACAGAATTTTATTGATAACTGAGACCTGTTCAGGCCGCTTTAGAAACACATCTCTCGCTAGTAAGCTTTGAGGTTAGACCGCAGAGGTTTGAGCGAAGTACAGTATTTTTTAACTGGATGAGGTACTGTAGCAGCAGTCGGTAAAATGCTACCCTTCTAACAAGTTCGCAATGGTGAGAGGAAATTAATGGCCATTCATTTACAACAAGCCTTTGAAGTTGGGAAGTACCTAGTCGCACAGCGTTTGAAAGGTCGCAAGCGCTTCCCCCTCGTTTTAATGCTGGAACCATTGTTTCGCTGCAACCTCGCCTGTCCAGGTTGCGGCAAAATCCAACATCCGATTGATATTCTGAAGCAACACCTAACTCCTGAACAGTGCTTTGCTGCGGTAGAAGAGTGCGGCGCACCGATTGTCTCCATTCCGGGTGGAGAACCTTTACTTCATCCCCAAATGGACGAAATTGTTAAGGGATTGGTTGCTCGCAAAAAATTTGTTTATTTATGTACGAATGGGTTGTTGCTGGAAAAAAGCCTGGATAAATTTCAGCCCTCTCCTTACCTCACCTTTAGCGTTCACTTAGATGGAGTAGGAGAGTTACACGACAAATATGTAGACCGTAAAGGAGTCTTTGATATTGCTGTCAAAGCAATTCGTGCTGCCAAAGCGAAGGGATTTCGGGTGACGACCAATACCACCGTATTTGAAGGCGCTGATCCCAAAGAAATTCAGGATTTATTTGACTTCCTCGGCACCCTGAATACTGATGGTGTGATGATTTCTCCTGGATATAGTTATGAGTGGGCACCCGACCAAGAACATTTTCTCAAACGGGAACGAACAAAGACACTCTTCCGAGAAATTCTCGCTCCTTACAAAGCCGGCAAGAAAAACTGGAATTTCAACCACAACCCCTTGTTTTTGGATTTTCTCATGGGAGAAAAAGACTACGAATGTACGCCTTGGGGTAGCCCCAGTTACAGCGTTTTAGGTTGGCAAAAGCCTTGTTACCTTCTAAATGAGGGGCATTATTCCACCTTTGAGGAACTGCTAGAGAAAACTGACTGGAGCCAATACGGTCGAGCAAGTGGTAATCCAAAATGTGTTGATTGTATGGTGCATTGTGGTTATGAACCTACTGCTGCAATGGATGCTATGGAACCACAGAATGTAGCGCGTTCTGTGGGCAGCGTCTTAGGAATATTTAACTAGAAGGCTTTCAGGGAGAGGTCTAAAGACGGCTTTTTTTGGGGTGCGTTATGCCTAACTAACGCACCGTTTATCTTCCCTTACTTTTATCATCGGTATCCTGGAGCCTTCAGACAGTAGAGCTAGAGCAAGGAGATGGGCTAGTCCTTTACACTGATGGTATCCCCGAAGCTATAGACATCAATCAACAATTTTACGGCATAGAAAGACTCTGTACAGGGGTGAACCAAAATTGGCACAAAAATGCTGACCTAATTAAGCAAGCGGTCATTGATGAGCTTCGACAATTTATTGGAGAACAAAAGATGTTTGATGATATTACTTTGGTGATACTGAAGCGGCAGGGTGAGGAAATGATGAACCTTGAAGAGCGATCGCTAGCATTAAATTCGATTGATTGACCTTGAAATTGTAGCCAATGCCGAAATTGAGGGGTTTAATCTTGTGATCGCTATTATACATCTTCTTCAGATCCGTCTGATACCGCTTATTAAACAGAGCGATCGGCTGAGTATAATTTCCGTAAAACTTTAAATTCCATTTCTGTTTACCAAAATATTTGACCGGGATTCCCGAATCATCTTGCAGCAACCTGGTGCTTTGAGACAGAATCACATTCCTAATCGTCGAAAAATGCTGGTCGTGCATCAGATAAGAGGCCGCCTTTAGGTAGCTCACTGGATGATCAAGATTTTTAACAAATTTATTGAAACCTGGAGTTTTTTTAAGACCTGAGTCAGATAAATCAGTAGAGAAATAATACAATGTTTTCGCTTGAGATGTTCCTTCCTTGACGAAAGAAATTTTGACTCCCGGAACCCAGCTTTTATCCTGATGGTTCTGAGGCAGTGCCTGGATATTACCCTCTTTGTCTAGACCAATATATTGTACATCCAGTATCCGCTGATGAGTTCGCGCCATGAAGACAGATAAAATTGGCAATACTCCTTGCTTCGCCAAATCTACCTTCATATCATTGGTACGGAAAAAACTCAGTCCCAAAATATCATCGACAGAGGCATTAATTCCCTGCAACTTGAGCTTCATTTCAGTGGGGGAGAGGTTCTCAAGATTAGGTAGTTGTCCTATCGGCTCCAAACCGACTAATACGTATTCACGGCTGTTCGGAAAGAACGAATAGGCATACAAAAAATCCGGCCCACTAAACGGATAAAAGATGGGCTGAGACGTTTGATTGATCAGCTTGAGTTCTTCTTCTGCCCATCTCCTGACTTTAGACAGTTGTTGTGCTTCAAGTTTAGCCCATGCTTTATTAAAAGAAGCCGCATGTGTGCGCCAGACGCTACTTTGAGTCAACTGTGCGATTACGCTTTGCGTACCGCCAAAGGCGATCGCACGAGTATCTTTGACCTCCATTCCTGCAATAAACTTAGCTGAATCCGTCAAGTGATTTGACTTTTGTATATCAAACTCAGCCAGGGGACTTTGAGGTGTTTTAGTAGTTTTCTTCTCACTTTTTGTAACAACCGTCTTTCCTGGCAACGCTAACTGAATATCGTTATTATTACAGGAATAAACGGAGGCTAACAGTCCAAGTATAGCGAGCAGAAAAGACCGGGATTTTCTGGAGTCCATATAGTCTCAGGCGAAAGTCACTTAATGGCAGGTTTAATTATTTAGAACTTGACGATGCAAGCTGATTTTTGCAAGCAATAAAGTAGACAGGCAGACCGAGAGCAATGGTCGCCAATCCTGCTATTGATTCCACAGGTTTGCCAAACAAAATATAAATCAGCATCCAGAGACTAATAGCGAGGAAAATGAGCGGTGTTACCGGATATCCCCAGGTTTTGTAGGGTCGGGGAGCGTCTGGAAACTTTAATCGGTGAACAAATACACCCAAAACTGTAAGGAAGGAGGACAGTGTAAGAGTGAATCCCAGATAGGTAATAACCGCTTCAAATGTGGAAGTCAGGACTAAAACTAAGACAATTGAAAGTTGCAGGAGAATGGCATAGTAAGGAATGCCGCTACTATTTCTTTTAGCTAGTCTTTTAAACAAGGGAATATCTTCTCCAATCACCTGGGTTACTCTCGGCCCTGCCCAAACCATTGAACTAATGGAAGAAAGCAGCCCAAACGAGATGAGTAAGCTCATCATCTCTCCACCTTGTACACCAAAAATACGATTGGCGGCGAGATAGCCGACTTCTAGTTTTCCGGCTAACTCATCGAGGGGTGTGCTATACAGAAAAATAAAGTTGAGCAGCAAATATAACACCATTACCAGCAAAGTGCCTGCCCATAAAGAGCGCGGTACATTTTTTTCTGGCTCTTTGACTTCACTGGCTATATAAACAGAAGCATTCCAACCTGAATAGGCATAGGTAACATAAACCAGGGAAATGGCAAAGGGAGAACTCGCAATCAGTTGCACATCTTTCCAAGACGGCAGAAATTGAATGTTTTGGGGTTCTGCTATAAAAAGTCCACACCCAATTAGGACGACGATCAGCAGGACTTTTAAGACAGTGAGACTTGATTGAAAATAACTTCCCAGCTTGAGATTATTGGCATGAATGAGGGAAATGATGATAACGACGAGGGGAGCGATCGCCATTGGTGTGGCAACCGGGAAGACACGGGAGAAATACTGCCCAAACGCGATCGCAGCGGCAGCGATGGGCGCGGCAAAACCCACCGTAATAGAGACCCATCCCGAAATGAAACCAAGCATGGGATGATACGTCTGGGATAAATAATGAAACTCACCACCAGATCGGGGCATTGCAGCTCCAAGTTCACCATAGCAAAGGGCACCGCAGAGGGCGAAGATTCCGCCGACTAACCACAAAAACAGTAAAGCAAAGCCGGATTTTATCTCCACCGACTGGAAGCCCAAACTGGTAAAAACGCCAGTTCCGATCATATTGGCTACCACCATGCAGATAGCCGTAAACAGGTTGATGAGACGAGGATTTTGATTCTGGATTGAACTCATTAACTAGGGATTTCGTTTCTGTCTGGCTCAAGTTGCCAGCACAGTGCAATTTGATTCCACTCACTCTACAGGTGCTCTTGGTGGGTTTCAGGAATCTGCATTACCCAGTTATTGAGGTTCTCGCTTGGATAGATTACACGGTTGGGAACAGTTCCCCCTTAAGAACTTTCCTACTTTACCAACCTTTGTGCAGGGGGTCTTTAGGTAGGCACTCCGTCCCCCAGTGGGGGGTTTGGGGGGTTTCCCCCCAATCTGGGTTTTTTTCAAAGAACGACGACTTTTTGCTTAAGTCAGTGACATTCTGCTTAAGTCAGTGCCATTCGTATTAGGCTAATGAATCCGCGATCGCTCATCATACCCCCCGACTTAATTCAATTTCCAGCCGCTGATGCTTCAAGTTGTTTAGGTTGAGTCTGCCGTAATTTTTGAGAGTAGAACGAAGCCGTTTCCTCGCCTGTAGCACACTCAGCCGCGAACTTAATTAAATGATGGCCCACTAATCCCACATGAATTACACTCTCAATATCGCCTGATTTCAGTGCCGGATAAGCCATTTTCCAGAAGGTTTTGCGGTAGTGACTCAATACCCCCACCCTAATCAAAATGTTCGCCAACATCGTCAACCCTTTACGGATATTCGCGCCAGAGGTACGAGCAGGGCTATTCGGAACCTTAATTCGCTTTGGATAAGTATGCTCCATATTGTAGGCGAATCGCTGATACAAAAATTCCGGTTCATAAGCCTCTGTGATGCAGCGTCGCCACATATCGATCACCTGTTCGTAAGGCATTAAAAATTCAACATTTGAGTCTCGATTTTCCTCAAAAATAAGGCGATTTTCTTGTTCCAACCTCCGCCATAGAGGAGTTCGCGGCAAGGCATGAAGCAAGTTAATTGTCAACATGGGAATTTGGGACAGACGAATAAATTCTAAAATTCGATCTGCTGTATCCGGCGTGTCAGTATCCAGTCCCATGATGATTCCCGATACAACTTCCATGCCGTAACTATTTAAAATTTTCACGGCTTCCAAAATGGGCATACTCAGATTGTGAGTTTTGGAGATTGACTTGAGAGCTTCCGTTTCCGGGGTCTCAATTCCGCAGAAAATAGTACAAAAATAAGCTTCTCGCATCATTTCCAAAAGCTTGGGGCTTTGGGCAAGGTTCAGGGTGGCTTCGCAGGCAAACTGCACCGGATAACCCTTGCGTTTTTGCCAATCAATGAGATGAGGCAGTAACGTCATGAGGGCGCGGCGATCGCCCACAAAGTTATCATCAACAAAATACACCGCTCCTGGATTTCCAGCTGCCAGCATGGCATCTAATTCTGCTAGAATTTGCTCAGGATTCTTGAGACGAGGACTACGTCCATACAGTTCAGGAATATCACAGAATTCGCAGCGATAAGGGCACCCACTGGAAAACTGAATATTCGCTAAGAAATAGTGATTGATATCCAGCAAGTGGTAAGCGGGGATGGGAAACTGACTGAGGGGCAATCGTTCTTTTGTTTCAAAGCGTATTTGTTGCTGGGGACGCTCAGGATGTTGGTCTAGGTACTCAATCATCTGATCTGTTGCATCCCCTAATTCCCCAAGATGCAAAATATCAAAATCTGGGTAATATTCAGGGCAACC
>NZ_DATNPA010000212.1:0-6289 GCF_036703385.1 Allocoleopsis sp.
AACTTACGACTTAGTGGTGGTAACTGCGGGTAGAGGCGCTTTCTCGACTTTATTTGAACGAGATGACCAAAAATCTAACCATGACATACCAAAGCGCTATGTTGTGTCATTCATTACGACCGGATTGAAGGGAGATATAGAACCCATTTGAGATCTCAGGAATTGGCTGCAAGCCGCTTAAGCATTAGCCTGACAAAACAGAGGTTAATCTTAGTTGTTGCATGAGATAGAGTGCGCTCAAAGTTTTTCACGAGACTTTTACAACGCTCCATCCAAGCATTTGAGCGTTCAATCACCCACCTTGCCACGGCTGGGACAAATCCCGATTTTCCTTGTGCTGCCTTCTCTTGTTTTGAGGGCTTTGTCGAAAGCTCAAACCTGAGCTTGGTCATGATTTGAGGATAAACCTTCTCCAACTGTTCAATCAAATAGTCAATGTGATAGCCGTGGTAAGCGCAAGATGGTAATTTTGGGAATGTTAACAGGTTTTGACTTGAAATAGTTGATGTGGAGCGTCAACATCTCAAGCAATCCCACATCATCGCTAACGCTGGCTTTTGTACAGTGAGTAAAGAAGGGAAAGCCAAGCGTATCAACGGCTAGATGCCTTTTAATCCCATTGGTTGATTTGTAAAAACAAAATCCCTTTGACTCCACACTGGCATTACAGGTATTCTTGACGGCTTGAGAGTCAATGATGATTAACGTTGTCCACTTCGGTTTTTTTTTACCTGTTCGCGCACTTGCCCATGTAAAATATTCATCAACTTCTCAATTACCCCGGCTTCCCGCCACTGCTTGTAGTGCCAATACACCGTTGAGTAGGGGGGCAAGTCTTTGGGTAAGTCTTCCCAGTTGCAACCATTCTTAAGTTGGTAGAGGATGCCATCCAGGATTTCTCGTTTTGTCCATTCAGGGGGACGGGTTCGCTTTTTCGGCGGCAAGAACTCAAGTAACAGGGGTTCGAGGATTTCCCACTCTTGATCACTCAGGCTGCTGGAATAGGGCATGGTAGCTTGATTGGACTGTTATCACCACCTTACTTCAAACTCTATAAAGATCTCAAATGGGTTCTATAGGCTTAATGACATTGGTGCAAGATGTCAGGTTCAATGGGTTTTGCTCTGTTAGCCCGAACTTTTAGTTTAAGGTGGGCGCTGCGATCAAGCATCAACAAAAGGCTTAAGCAAATGTACTTAGTGTATTAACGAAAGTTAGCAGGGATTGCTCTCTTTTGTTGATCTGTGCTCAAGACGTTTTTCAGATGTTTCTTCCTCTCGAAATTTCTACGATAAGGACAGTTAAGCAAAGCGCTTAACTCAAGACAAACCAACGAAATACAAATCGGGCTCTCGAAGAGGCAGTTCTTGCCTAAGAGCTTAGTAGAACTCCCCTCCCAACCCACTCTCATTACTCAACAGGAGGAGCATCTAATGGCAGAAATGACAACACAAACACAAGATAAAGAACTTCATGCTTATCAGACTAGCAAATACAACTATTGGGATGCCCGTGTCTTGGCAGATTATTGGGGACAGTCAGAGGGCGAAGCATTCTTAAGAAAAATCCAGGTTTTATGCATAGCTCCAGGTACGAATGCTTTGCCTCAACACTAAATTTTTTTAATGAGCAACTCTGAGGCGGCTATGTCTGTTTTAAACTGGAAAATTGGCTTTGAGATTGAGCTGATGGCACCAAGAGGACTCAGTAGACAGGACTTAGCAGAGTCGAT
The DNA here is from genome assembly GCF_036703385.1 of Allocoleopsis sp. Taxonomy (NCBI): domain Bacteria; kingdom Bacillati; phylum Cyanobacteriota; class Cyanophyceae; order Coleofasciculales; family Coleofasciculaceae; genus Allocoleopsis; species Allocoleopsis sp. The sequence continues at coordinate 1,733 of NZ_DATNPA010000212.1, forward strand.
AGCTTCAGCAAATGATGCAGGAGTGCGTCGTGTCTTCCACCCTCAATCTGAACTCAGTCACGTTCCAGGAACTCCCGTGTTCCACAATCTCACTTTGGGGTTTGAGGTCATCGATCGCCAGGGAAATGCGATCGCTCGTTGTGTGGATGACCTCACCCTTATTAACGACTTAGACAAAACTCACGAACCTCAGCCAGGATGGTATCGGATTGTTAGCAATGATACCCGATTTCTGCAATTAGTCACCTGCCAAGCTGACCCAGCTTGCGAACTCTCCGAAGTTCTAAAACCGATCGCTAGTTTATTTGCTACCACTCTGGAAGCCGGACCAGGGGGAATGGTGCGTGTTGCTGATTCTACAGGCAATCCAATCGCGATCGCTGCCCCCCTACCAGGGGAACGAGAACGTCCCTGTGAGTTAATTACTCCACCGATTGATGTCAATCATTTTGAACGCCTAGAGAATTTCCTTTCTACATCACGCTCTCTTGGCTTTACAATTCCCTCTGAAGGTGCAACTCACCTACACTTCACACTGAGCAATGATGAGAGAGGGGCTGAAAATTCCTTCGGGGATGGCTGCCCTTACTGTCTTTTGCTCCAATTGCGTGAAGCCAAGCTATCCCCAAAGCATCGCCTCAAACACTTCATTATTAGCAGAGATTAGCGCGATCGCAAATTCAACTTTCTCGGTAATTTCTCAAACGGCACGCCAACCCACTCGCAAAATACCTGCCACTGTTCGCGAGTCATTGCCGGTTCAACATCCCCGTTTTCCCAACGCCTCAGCGTAGACGTGGATACTCCCAAGCTTACTGACAACTGCTCCTGAGTCAGATTTGCCTGTTCGCGCAGTCTTCTTAACGGAGAGTTATTTTCCTCTGGCTGTTGACTTGATTTTCTCGGTGGCATATCATCATATACGCGATTCAAACAATCGCTTGTTTCAACCGATTGTAGTAATCTTTTTACGAATACAACAGTGGGCAGACACCCTTCGATACTCACCTACGTAGCCAGTAAATGTCTGCCCTATTTTCAGTGTCTTAATCTTAAGGGATTCCAGGAATTTTATGAGCTACAAAGAACGTCTTCAAGCTTGGACGATTGTCCGTCTCCTTCCTGATATGCAGCGAACCATTGTGGGTCGGTTTCGTCATCGAGCTGACGCAGACGGTCACTTGCACTTTTTACGGCAGCAAATTCCCAATGGTTCCTTTGCTGTGGTATTTGACTGTCAATCAGGCATCGAGGAATAGTCAGTTCCCGGTTAGTCAGAAGAAAAAATTCAGAGGTTCTTTTTACCGAGATTTCAGGGATAAGAGCCTCTTGCTTGAGATCAAGCCAAAAGTCAAAAATCCAAAGAATTTTCAGCCTAAAATTCTATCAATTGGCTTAGATCGAATCCGTTGGCATTGGAATCATATTTTTTTAACGCTCCAGAGCGCTGAGGGTGACGCTGAGGGATGCTGAAGTTTTTGAAGAATTCCGATGCCAATGGAAATGATCTGAGTCAACAAAAATTTCCTAGGAGTTTTTTGACTTTTGGCTTTTTTGACTTTCAGACATTCTCACAAACAGAAACATCGCGGTTTAGCGAGGTTGGGCAGAACTTTGTTCAGCTGGATTGGGACAAATCTCCTTAGGAATAGCTTGAACCATAGCCGTCAGTGCGGTTGAAGGATTTTCTACCCTATAGGCTTCCTGCAAGACATCCGACCAAAGCCGCTGTTTGGCAAAGTATTGGGCACGCTGCTGAGCTATGTCTTCGGGTAAGGCTTTTCTGGCTTGAAGTTGATCGTTCAAACTCTGCAATTCCTTCTGGATGCGATCGCGCTTTTGGGCGTCCATGACTTGAAACTTTTCTGTTGCGAAGGCTTCAGCATTGTCCTGATCGCTGAAAAAAAGCCTCCATTCATAGGTTTGACCGGGCTGTAGCGCTTCCTTGGCGCTATAAAGGACACGGTTTTGTTTATCTTTCACGTTGTAACGCCACAAAATCCGATCGCTCCCAACGGCACGCAGTTCCAGCCGTTTAAATGGGCCCGTCCAGACAAATAAGGGGCGATCGCTCCAGATTTCCAGGTTGGTGCCAATGGACTTGGGTGCGATCGCACAGACAGGTCCACGCGGAGCACCAGTTCTAGGCGGCAGAGGAGACTTCTTATCTTTAGGAAGAGCCTGAAAAATCCTCGCCCAAGGATTATTGCTTCGACCACGAGTCGTCCCAGTTCTTCCGGGCACAGGAGCTCTAGGATCTACAGGCGGCTTATTATCTTTGGTTAGAGTCCCAGAAATATCCTCTCCATAGCCAGACGGACTCATTTGTGCTCTGGTGGTTTGATTTGAGCCAATAGGTACACTAGCAATCAGCGCTGTAACTAGCAACGTTGAGAACACCCAGTGAAACTTTGACATGAGATTTCCTCTCTAACTGCGCTAACAGAATATAAGTCCAAAATGTTGCGGTAGGTAGCAATAAGGGCAATAGTACTCCGGCTGTAATGTAAAGCTGTAAGCTCGCCACCCCATAAATTGCGGTGGCACTTGCCATCACTAGCATCCATTTGCCCCTTTCCAAAGGTAAAAGAAATAGCATCAGCTTTCCTTTCCTCCGTTTCCTTCCCCCTTTTCCCTGCTCTAAGGCCAGTACTGCACTCTTCCCCAAAAATGCAGCTATCCCAATCAGCCAGAGATCGGGAATTGGCACAACCAGTCGCTGATTCAGGAAATGGTGAATCATATAGGCGTGGGCTTCACCGCCTGGGAGCATCCCACGCTCATCGGGTGGATTTTCCCGATCGCGCCAGTATCTCACAGCAGAGGGGACAGGGAAATTGTCCTCACCTGGCTTGGAAGCGCCAGCTTCCCCATAACCGCCTGCGGCAATCATCACGATCGGCTGCTGCTTGGGGTCTAGTTTTAGGGAATCTGCCGATTTCTCCAACAACTCCCAAGCTGGGAGACGCTGATACACTTGCTGTGGGGGAATGGAAAAGTCAATGATGGGGTGTACCCATAGTTGACCCAACGTATAAGCAAAATTCGTTAAGGGGTGTAAGCGAGCTTTGCTGGAGAATACATTCCTCTCGTCCTTGCCCGTAGTCTGAGTGACATAGGCCCCCACCTGAGAAAACCAATCGCTGGAAGATTGCAACTGGGGTTGGGGGGGATGCCCCGATGGCTCAAAATTCAATCGATGAGCCAATGCCAACAGGTAGGAAAAGGGCAAGGCTCGAGGGTCTTGCCCTTGCCGGGGTACAAGCGTCATATACCTCAGGTCGTTGCCCAGGACGAGAACATCACCTTGTAAGCTCCAGTTGGGCTTAGCCAGCTCAGGCAGAACCTCATACCAGCCTCCAGAATCACTGCGGGCAGCCGCGAACACAAACCAAGTTCCCTTTTGCACAGAGGCACTCAGTGACTGGGCGAGTTTTTGGTCGTTTTCCTTGTTAGAGAGAGGGCGATCCAAAAGATAATCGACCCCAACTACTTTGGCATTGAGCGCCGAAAGCTTATCCACCAGTTGCGCCAGATAGCTGCGATCCATTGGTACCGCTGGGTAAGGGATTTTAGCCTTTTTGAGGGAGTCACTGTCAATTTGTACCAACAGCACAGGAGGCTGCTTGGTGGTTGATACTTGATGCGTCAGCCCGCGATAGCGTGCCTGTAGTAACACTCGTCGCTCTAATAAGTTGCCCTGCACCGGAACCTGCCAGCTGACTAAGGCTAAGGCAAAAAGAGCGATCGCCTCCCGTTTTTTGGGTATCCAGCGTTTGAGGGTTTCCTTGATGCCAAAGGGTTGGGGACGAAATAGGGGGGCATCAGGATGGCGAAATAGGGACGGAATCAGGGAAGCGCTGGGATAAGTCAGCTGTTTTTCTAACTTGAGGTACTGACAGGCGCTTAGCATCGCCTCGTGGACATCTTGGTACTGAGCAAGACGCTGGAGAAACCGCAGGAGGAACTCTTGGGCGACTTGGTTATGAATGGGTTCTCGCATCACCGCCACTTGGCTCAATCCCATGCTAATCAGGGTGTTGGCAAGGCTTAGTCCGTTGCAGGAGTTAAACAGTGCAAACTGCAATCCCCGTTCTGCGGCAAGTAAGAGGGACTGTTCGATTTCGTTAAGGAAGAGGGAGACGCCAGGAGCGATCGCTAATTCTCCCCCTATTAATTCCGCTTCATTACTGTGACCGGCGAATAGTAAGACATCCCAGCCACATTCATCTGCGATCGCTTCTATAATTTGGGCTTTGAGTTCGCCGCTATCCTGTCCCGGTTGCCAGCCAACAAACTGAACGTCAGCCATTGACTGGAGCGATCGCACCGCTTCTTTATCCGCTTTAAAATCTAAACCCGTATCATCCCCCAAAATCGCTAAAATTCTCATCCGACGACGGCGACTCTTGGGCTGTAGGTTGATACCCTGAATCTTCGGGGGCATCCGAACGATGCGAATTCTACCCGTAGCCGCAAACTCTGTACCAATTTCCCACGCTTCCCAGGGTAATCGCGCCAGATCCAAAGGATTACAGGTCAAGAAAACTTCGACAA
>NZ_DATNPA010000213.1:0-13955 GCF_036703385.1 Allocoleopsis sp.
AATGGCAATAACAACGTCATCATCGGTAACACTGGCAATAACATCCTCGATGGTCTGGCTGGCAATGACACCTTAATCGGTAGTAGCGGCAATGATAGTCTTACGGGTGGTTCAGGAGTTGACACTCTTTGGGGTAATCAAGGAGCTGACAAATTTATCTTTAACCAACTCTCAGAAGGCATTGATATTATCAAAGATTTCCAATGGACAGAGGGTGATACCATTCAAATCTCCATGCTGGGATTTGGAGCATCTTCATTAAACCAGTTTAGCTATAACAGTTTTACAGGTGCATTGTTCTTCGATCCCATTGGTTTAATCGGCCCAACACAATTTGCGACAATCGAAAACACACCTCCAGGATTTTCTCCTGACCTTGACATTGTTCTCGTTTAGTTAAAGTAGGGTGGGCATTGCCCACCCTACACCTTTTTCAGACGGTGGTGCTGGCAATCACACTCTTGTGAATGGCAATGGCAAAGATAGCTTAAAGGGTGGGTAAGGGGGTGATAATTTCACATACACGGCTCTGATTCATCCTTGGTAGCCAACTCTAGCGGTTCTCAGTTGTGTTCGGTACAGTTTTAACCTCTCTCCAAACCCCTCTCCTACAAGTTGTAAGAATTTAACAGGTGTGTTTGGTTTCCTTGCGTCAACCTAACCTACAGAAGTGCGATCGCGTAGGTTGCTTTTAGCGACATGTAGACACCAGTGCAATAGCACAAGCGCGAAGAGCAAAACAACTCGCTCTTTTCAAGTGCCATCTACCATAGCTAAATGAGCGCCCCAGCAGACATACCCCACAAACCACGTCCCCTTTTACCGGATGAAAATGGAATTGGCGGGGGAGGGCAAGTATGACGAATACAGGAACCGCCGCGTTCAATCTATCAAAGTACTGAATTCGTTCAAGAGTTGATGACGAAAGAACCTCTCTGGGGAACGATTTGATCAAGGAGCCAGATGAAGTAGAAGTAGAATACTAAAACTCGTGGAGATTGTATTCTGTGAAACTGAATTATTTTATGAAAAAGCTTTCGATTGCAAGACGCTGGATGGCGACAACTGTGTTATCTTTGTCAGCGATCGCCTTGGTTTGGCAAGGTGCATTTTTCTCGCATACCGCCGCAATGGCTGCTCCTACTGCAAACTTAATCCTAGCGACAGATGTAGGCAGCCAGGTTCAAGGGAAAGCAAGTGTTGATGCTGGACGAGCCAAGAATTTCATCGAAGATACAAAAGATAAGGTTAAGCGAACTGCAAATAAAAATGCCGATCGCGTTGACCAAGCAACGGATGACAATGGTAGTTTCGTTGAGCGAAAAGCCAAAAGAGATCGGGATCGGATTGAGCAAAGAGCAGATGAAGATGCCGCTCGGACTAAGAAAGCAGTAGACAACACAAAAAATGCTGTTGAACGCACTGTTGATAGCATCAAGGATGCTTTTAGCAATTAAACAATAGATACTAGCTTGAAAGGTCAATGTACATTGTTTCATTCATCGCATCTAATAGAAGCTGAAGGAGTATCGAGTCGATAGCTGTTGGTAGCCCATATCTGCTCGGCAGCGAACTTAGCATCGCTGATTTCTACCTAATTCCCATCTTTATTGACCTTTCCCAGACTCCAGAGTTCGAGGCAATTACTGCTCAAACTCCGAAACGACGGACTTGGTGGGATGAAGTCAGCCAGCTTAAGAGCGTGAAACAAGTGTGTGCGTAACTTCAGTGGGATCGCGTAGGTTGGTTTTGGCTGTATGTAAGTATTGATGCGATCGCACTGGGTATAAGCAAAGTGCGATCGCACTTTTTTTAGTGTTGGGTGAGGGCGATCGGGGTTGATGATTAGGTCAACGAGTTACGATGAGAGCAAAATTTAGCAAGTAGATTATGCCAACCATCACTGACATTAGCTTGCTCTCTGCTGTGGGTGTGAGAAAGTTCTCGCTTTGCTAATTGGCAGACTATTTTACTTCTTGACTTCCACTAATTGATTTAACATCCATCTAGTAAACCTACCATCAATATCTTCAATAGAAACCACTACTCTTTTAGGATAACTTGCTCTGATCTGTCCAATGCGTTAACTGAGCAACCCCATGAGAATGCCGATGAGTATCTCTAACTCTTCGGGAACGCGATACAGTTTGAGATCTTGAATAATTTTTCGTTGTTGTCGGTGAAATTCCCCAAAGCGCCAATCATTCCCAGTGGTGACAGCTCCATAGAGAATTGGGGTATCCGAGTCGATCCATTGATCCAGAGCAATGAGTTCAACAGCGAGTTGGGTGAAACCGTTATCGAGGTTATCTCGCTTCGCTTCAATCACAAGCAAATCTTGGAAGTAATAATCCAATGTGCCTTTGAGCCAGTCGTTGACGGTGATGGGATATTCAACGCGGACTCGCTTGTGAGCTTGACGGCAGATTTGTCGAATGATGGGTGCAATCAGAAATTCCCGTCGTGCTTGTTCGCTAGTGAAACTGACGTATTGAATGCCATCTAGAATTTGCTGATGGAGTTCGTTAAGGTCTAAAATTGCTTGATCGGTTGTGGGAAAAGTTAATAACGCCCGATCAAACCCACAATCCAAATCTGCCAGAATATCTTCAATATCGTAGGCAAGCTCGAAGTATTTGGCAAAAGTATAACTCTCGTCTGGACGGAGAACTTTTGGGCGGTTCATGGTAATTTTCTCACGCTCAGCGGACTTGTTGAGAAGTCATAGGCTCGAACATCTGCTGCTCACGTCCAATTTCAGAATATTGCTTACCTGTTGTTCTACAAGCGCGATCGTTCATCGCCGTAGTAGCGTGGCAAGCCTTAAATGTTGCAATAGGACATAAGAAGCAAATCAGGTAAATGGCGGTTTATGAGCCATTTGTATTGTACTATTTTAGCCTTGCCACGCTAGTAGGTTGGATTGACTTTCCTCGTGCGGATTATGTGAATAGAGGGGGGTCAGCGTTAGCGAAAAACTCCTTTGGGTAGGAGCGTTATGGACAGTCGCTACAATCGAACAAGTTCCTTTGCATGGAAACCCAGCTGTGAATCGTGGCACGATCGCCCTTACTAGAATTCAGATACCACCATTGGTTGGAATAGTCTCATATTTTTGCACCTGAACATATGAAGCGTATGGTGGTAGATCATCTTACTACCTACGAACAACTGCTCTAACCACGTTGAGAAAATTAGACAAGATTTTCGATGGATTGTCTCGTCGCCAAGCGATCGCTATTTGAAACACAGGTGATTGTCCTTGAAGTTTCCGATAAGCAACACCTCTTCGCTGAAGATTCATCACATTAGCAGGCAGCAATGCCACTCCAAGTTCACCCGCAACCAGAGCGAGAACAGTTGGCATCCAAACGGCTTCCTGTACGACATTGGGCTGAAATCCTGCTTCCATACAAGCCATACGAATAAGTGTGTGTAACGCTGGCACTGAATTATGAGAAGGCAACACGAAGGCTTCGTTCGCAAAATCTTGGAGTTGAACTTGTGAGGAATGAGCTAGGGGATGGTCAATGGGAAGCACCATTACGAGCGGTTCTCGATGCACCACTTCATAAGTCAGGCAATGCTGGTCATCTACATCTTGCAGATTATATAAATTCTCAAAATCTACATCGATTGCGCGATCTTGGAGTCTTTGGCGACTTTCTTCATGCAAAAGTTCTTGCAAGACCAAATGTACGTTTGGAAATTTTTGGCGAAAAACGCGGAGGGTATCTGGCAGCAAACTGTTAGAGATTGACGTATTAATTCCGACTGTTAAACGTCCAATTTCACCATGCCCGGCTTGTTGAGCAGAGAGCTTAATCCGTTGGACTTGTTCAAGTAGATTTTGTGCTTCTCTCAGAAAAACCTTGCCATAGGGTGTTAGCGCTAAACGGGGTTTACGGACAAACAGTTCTACACCGAGTTCTTCTTCCAGTTGTTTAATTTGTTTGCTGAGGTAGGGCTGAGGAATATGCAGTTGTTCAGCAGCACGACTGATATTGATGTCTTTCTGACCCACGTCATTTTTCAATTTTGCCAAGAAAACAAATCGTTCTAGACGTTCTAGATTCATGGTGAGCTAATCCTACTATATCGATTTAGTTATAGCCCGATATCTAAACTAGTAATTGAGTTATGGCAAGTAGCTCTCTATGATAAGTCATCATCAGCCATTCATAGGCAAACATCGATGACAAATCAAATACCTCCGATTCAACGAGTTCTAATTGTTGGAGGAACGCACGGAAATGAGTTAACGGGCGCTTATATCGTCAAAAAACTTGAACAGCAGCCCGCTCAGGTTCGTCGAGCAACCTTTGAAACCATAACCTTACTGGCAAATCCTGAAGCATTCGCAACAGTGCGTCGATATGTTGATAAAGACCTCAACCGTTGCTTTCACCAGCTAGATTTGCAAGATTTAATATGCTCTAGCTATGAACAAATCAGGGCAAGAGAAATTAATTCGCTCTTTGGAGCAGATGGCAAAACCCCGGCTGACGTGATTATAGATCTCCATAGCACGACGGCAAATATGGGCTTAACTATGATCACCGACGAAAATCCCTTTAACTTCCGACTGGTTGCCTATCTTCAGAGTGTAAATCCCCTAGTCAAGGTTTATATCTTGCCGAAATCCGCTCAGGAATCTTCGGGGTTGCCATCTATCTGTGAATTGGGTTGCACAATCGAAGTGGGACCAGTGGCACAAGGAGTTTTGCAAGCTGAACAATTTCAGCAAACTGAAGCATTGATTGATACTGCCTTAAACTACTTGGAACACCATAATCGAGGAGTAATTTCATCGTTTGACAATGCGCTCACCGTTTATCGGCATGTCGGGACAATCGACTATCCCAGAAATGAGTTGGGTGAAATTCAAGCGATGATTCATCCTCAGATTCAGTTCAAAGACTATGAACCTCTCCATCCAGGCGATCCAATATTTCTAACATTTGGTGGGAAAGCGATCGCCTACGAAGGCACCTCAACTGTCTATCCCGTTTTCATCAACGAAGCAGCTTACTATGAGAAGGGAATTGCTATGTGCATCACGATGAAGCAGCAAGTAACAGTTTCAATCGGCAGGTCTTTGCGTAGACTTGCGTCATTCTCATAAAAATTTAGAGAGCGTTGAAACACGACATCTAACGGTGATGATTCAATAATTGGCTCTCTATCGGAAGAGTTAGAGATGCTTTGATCGTCATCATTGTTCCATTTACGAAACCATTTCTGGAACAGAAAGCGTCGCTACTTCAATCTAGGGTTGCTCACTATGCAACTGCCACGAAATAGCAAATCTGCCGCAGTTCAAAGTCACTGAGATGCTGAAAATCTATAAAGCATCTTCCCGTTATATCTTCCAAGATATTTTATTATACCTAAATTATCTTTTAAGATATAGCCACTCAATCACTATTTGGACTTATTAGAGAATAGCTGTGCATGGTGAGTACTTAAGAATTATTGAAGCTAACCCGATGCAAGTCGCATAAGTGAACTGACTCAAGAAAGACAAAACTGCAAAGCAAACTGGTAACTTCAGTCCAACGTTGTGACTCAGGTGGTCAATGTTGGCTGGATTGTTCACCACTCGTATTTTCAGGAGCTAACATCATGACAAATAGTAAGCCTCAGAAAGGTACCAACAGTTGGTTGCTGCCAGATCTCACAGACATAGAGTCTGCTCGGAGTGCAGCCCGTCAAGGAACCGCTGTTTGTGTCCTAATCATTATCTTTAGTCTTGTAATTGCAACACTCTCTGGAGTTACTCAATCCTCGGCTTTTGCAGCAACCGTTGCTCTCTACGGTCTAGTTGCCTTTTTGATTTACAGAATGTCAAGGATTGGCTCTGTAATGGGTCTGATCATTTACCTAATTGATCGTTTAATGATCGTTGCGAAAACTGGCATTTCAGGTAATTTAGTCATTACCATTTTATTTATCTTTGCGTTTATCAACTCTGTACGTGGAACCTTTGCTTACCATCGCTTCCGCCACTAGCACGGCAAGCCTCTGTAAGAATCCAGTAACCATTTCTAATGCACTATATTCTGAAGCACATTCAAGAATTTCTGTAGGACGATAGATGAATCGTCTTGCCGCCAAACAACAGAGATTGACCGGGTTAATGCTGCATCCTTAATGGGACGATAAACAACTCCCTCACGATGAAGCACTTGCACATGGTCAGGCAAGATAGATACGCCTAGTCCTGCCGCCACTAAACTGAGGATTGTGACGATTCCAGTCGCTTTAACAGTTTGAACAACATTAGGTTCAAAACCTGCTTCTTGGCACAATGTAATGACTTGCTTGTAGAAAGGTAATGCATCAAGAGATGGCAAGATAATCGACTCATCCTTCAATGCCTTCAAAGGAACTTGAGTTTGATTCGCAAGGATATGGGTTGTGGGTAACACAAGCAAAAAGGATTCCTGGAAGATTGGTAGAAAGCTCAGGTTTGTGTCTTCTGTGTAAAAACTTGGAGAACGATAGAACACTACATCCAATTGATGATTCTTGAGCAGTTGGAGCTCTTTCTGGCTTGTAGCTGTAGCTTCGCGTATCTCTACTTCCACATCTGGGAATCGTTTCTGAAACTCTATCAAAACCCTGGGCAAAATACTGTTTGCGATCGAATTATTCATGCCTACTGTCAGATGCCCAATTTGACCTTGGCTTGCGCGTCGGGCTTGGTTGATTGCCCGATCCAGATGCATCACAGCAAGCTGAGCTTCTTCTAGAAACACTTTACCTGCTTCAGTTAGCCCCACAGGTTGCGTGCTGCGATTGAACAACTTGACTTCAGAAGTATTTTTATGGGTGCTCAGCAATTTTTCCAATGCTTGAATTCTTTGACTAAGAGGAGGTTGCTTGATGCCTAAATGATTGGCTGCCTGACTAAAGTTGTTGCCCGCCTGCACAACGGCTATGAAATAGCAAATCTGCCGCAGTTCAAAATTACTGAGATGCTGAAAATCCATCAAGCTCCTTTCAGTTATATCTTCCAAGATATTTTATTATACCTAGATTATCTTTTAAGATATAGCAACTTGAGCATTCACCCAATGCTAATTTGGACTGTTTTCACTTACAGGAGAAGGCAGATGGTTGAGGGGTCTAGTGTTTTGTATCGTGATTTTACTGGCTATTGTTATAGCCATAGCAGCACTATGGTTCTTTTATCTAAAATGCGAACTTTATCTCTGCGAACACGGGTCGTAGAGCAGTGCGCTCCTGCCCACCTTCATCCATTAGGAGAACAACCATGTCTACTGTAATCCCCTTAAGCTCTAATTGGCGAGAGTGCGGGAGTGATCTGGTCAGTGATTGGGCAATTTTGAATGACACAAAATCTCGGCAACTGCGCCGTATCCTAGCGACAGATCACTCTCGCACAGATATCGAAATTGAACAGGCGTGCTATCTCCTGGAGAGCTACCATGCTGTCTACCGTAAGAACCTGATGCGACTGCGTGCTCAAGGATGCCGAGGTAAATGCCCCCTGCCAACAACATCACAATTGCAGCAGATGGCAAAACATTTGCAGAGGAAAACCCATCAAAGCTACTCCCCTCAACAAGTCATGCATGATCTACAGGCGATCGCGAAGCGAGTAAAGCGTTTGCGTCAGCATGGTGCGTTAGCGAGGCGGCACGAAGTGCAGCAGCAAAGCGCAGATCGCTAGCTTCCCAATCGGCATCTGTAATTGTCAAGCGATCGCCAACTTTTCTTTCTATCACACTCTGACAGTTTAGATCCCCCAACGCCTAATCGGGGAATGCGAGTCCTGTTCGAGGATCGCGGATATAAAGCCCTAGAACTAACGATTCCATGACCGTGTCCCATACGGGAATCAATCGCTCTGCATCGTCTGCCCAGTAGTCAAAAGTAATTAGACACTGAACTCCTGAACCTAACCCAATACAGATTCGGGAATAGGCTTCCCGGTTTTCTTGAGGGTCAATAAATTTGATTTGAGTCCAAACGATACGGGCTGTTTGGCGCTTCAATTGAGTAACTTCCCCTCGCTCAATTACATTCCGCTTATCTTCTCGAACCGTCTTTTTCAATAGGGGAACCAGTGGAAACTCAGCCCAGTTGGCAGGGGGGAGTAAATTAAAGGAAGCTTCCAAGCGGCAATCATCGTTCGGCGGCTTTTTGTCTAGAAACCGGAACGACTTGGTATCCGGTTCAAAGTGCCAATCTTCGGGAACATCAAAGCGCAACGCTCCTCGCCCTGCCACAAAGATCCGAGTTCCTGGCGAAGATTTCCAGTTGTGGTCTTCTTTTAGCTCTAGGGTTTCCTTGAGCCATTGGAGATTGTGCTTTTTGCGCTTAGACATAGCCACTCTATGTGTTGACCTCTTTCTTATTTTGCCGTAGGTTGGGCTATTACTATAGGATTAATCCCATACGTCACTTGCTGAATCCACCCCACATATTCTGTGTGTACGGCTTCAAATCCAGCTGCCCTCATCCAATCATCTACACTCTCTGCCGCGTAGATTTTGGAATACGGTTCTTTGAAAATTTTTATGACACAGTCAACATGACGAAGTTTTTTTGATTTTCATCGAGAATAAATCAGGTTGACTTGTCGAAAGCGATCGCTCTCCTGCTGCCAATCGATAGTTTCGTAAAATTGTAGTTTGTCCTCACCAATCAGGACACGAAGCCTCGACTTTAATAAAAGCTGCCAAATCGAGTTATGACTTATTGCCATAGCAACTTCTTCTCATCACTTTATTTTTTGATCAGCCTGGTTGATGAGGGAGGATGCTCGCCTATCTAACAAAATTAGTATAAGACCCTTTTGACTATAATTTGAGATTTTAGGTTAATATATACTAGATCTTATTTCATACTCAATACGCTATAAATAAGATTTTTGAATAGCTGAGCTAAACTTATTATACAATATGAATTCAACCCCTATAAAAATAAAATTATACAGCTTTATAAAAATAATATCTGTAGTTTTAATTACCAGTGCAATTGGATTAGAATTATGGAATATTTATGCATTAATAACTAGCAGTACCATACCCAGCATCCTTAATCCAGTTTTTTGGATTGAACGCTTTGCTCTGGGAAGTCATCTAATTGAGGGAGTTATAGCAGCGTCTTTTGCACCTTCAAGAAAAAAGATGCCACTACAATATGGTGCTTATACGTTTTTTGTGGGCACAGTTGGTCTGTTAGAGTTGTTTGACAAGTGAGGATGATTGAATTTGGTGTTTAGTTAGTAGTGTTAATCTCCAACTGACATTACTCCCAGCGCCAAATCTATGATTTGGCGTGGGGCTTGCTTGCGCGATCAAGCTAAGGAGTTGTCGCTGCAAAAGTATTACATTGTGCAGGATCGCCTGACTGAATGCCTCGCTTGAACCAGTGAACTCGCTGGGCTGAACTACCGTGCGTAAAAGCCTCCGGAACGACATATCCCTTTGCTTGACGTTGCAAACGATCATCCCCAATACTGCTAGCCGCATTCAGCGCCTCTTCAATGTCGCCTTCTTCAAGGATGTGCCGCGATCGATTGGCATGGTTGGCCCAGATACCAGCAAAACAGTCTGCTTGTAACTCCAACCGGACTGAAAGTTGATTAGCCTGTACGCGATCGCTTCGCTGCTGCAATGCCTGAACCTTATCAGAAATGCCCATGAGATTCTGAACATGGTGCCCAACCTCGTGAGCAATCACATATGCCTGGGCAAAGTCTCCGGGTGCGTGGTATCGATTCTGGAGATCCTGATAAAAGCTCAAGTCAATGTAGAGCTTTTGATCGCGGGGGCAATAAAATGGGCCTACTGCCGCTCTCGCAGAGCCACAGGCAGAGTTCACGGCTCCCGAAAAGAGAACTAACTTAGGCTCCACATAAGTCGCGCCCCTTTGCCGAAACAGGCTTTTCCACGTATCCTCGGTATCTGCCAGGACAACCGAAACGAAATCAGCCATGCGATCGCTCGCCGGAGAACGTTGGGTTTGAGGAGCCTCCGTGCGGGGGCGATCGCTCGGTGCTTGTTGTTGATCCCAAATCACGCTGGGGTCGCCACCCAAAAGGGCAACAATTACTGACAAAATGATTGCCCCAATCCCACCCCCTACGACAGGCCCCGACATACCAGTTCCGCGCCTGTCCTCTACATTAGTGCTTCTACGACCGAATTCCCAACGCATAACCTAGAGTCTCCAAACTACTTAACCGGGCTACAAGCGAGTAAGGTGCATAGACGCAAAGCGACTTTTCGTCAGATATCGCACCCTAATTGAGACATTCCCTAATTCACCAAAAATATTACTGGTTCAATTCATTAAGTGCCTCTGTCAGAGGGATTGCTATGGTTTACTAGAGAGTCCTCCTTAGGGAATGCAAATCGCCGTTAAATAATAAGAATAGCTACAAGGCAGTCATTACCCTTAGCAATTCTACGGACAAATCCGTACTATAGCTATCTCTCTTCTTAAACAAGACGCCTGCCAAGAAGTAAATGTTTTGAGAATAGAAGGCTTTGCGATTTTTCCGCAGCTCTGAAATTGTTTTTTTCACTTTAGGTTCGCAGCTATAGTAGCCAAACGTCAAGGGAGAAATCATAAAGTCAACCACTTGATACCCCTGATTAAGGGCATACTCAATGGTCTCCACTGGATTGGAGTAAGCCGAAATCATCAACATCACATTCTCACAACCAATGGATAGTAGCTGTTTGGTAATGGTTGCTCCATCCTCACCACCATGTAGGGAGGGCATATAGAGGTTGTCATCGGGAGCAGGGAGGTAAGGAGGATTGGCAATTAAATAAGTGGCCTTCGAGGAAAAGTTTTTGAAGAAACACTTGTTGTGAATGGTGTACTGATGTTCGAGTCGATATTGCTCAATCCTAGACTGACCTAGCTCACAAGCTTCAGAGTTCAATTCATAACCCTGAATAGAACCATCAAATTTAATTTTCAGTAAACAGCTAATGACTGGACTCCCATCTCCGGCACCAAATTCGACGACAGAATCAAAATGGGTGCAGTGCTTCAGTACCATCTTCTCCAGACACTGAGAATAGAAGTGAGATTCTTCAGGACAGAAGAAAACTGTGTTGGGTGAATAGGCTTGAACGGCTGTGTCCGAGGTAAATAAGGCTTCTTTCATGGTAAAAATCTTGCTTTGTGTATTGAGAATGAGGGGCGAGTTGCAATATCGTTTTGCTGAATTAAGAGGATTGCTCTGCCTGTTTTACGGCCTGAATAATAGCTGCACCGGCGCGATCGCCCATCCATTTTTCCTGGTCGTAACCGAGTACCAGTTCCCAGGCATCTTCAGGGTATTTATCTGCTAGAGGTAAGGCGACATCTTGCAGCATCCACTGGCCATGCCGTTCATCCTCCCGGATGTGCAGTTCCCAATAGCCCATAGCCGTGTCTGAAAGTTCTAATCGCTCTGCGGCACTCATGTAATCTTTATAGATTGAGGGGCCAGCAATTTCAAAGTAGGTCAGTCCGCCGTTATAGCGGAGAAAATGGCGCTTGCATTCTGTTAGCAAGAAGTTGTGATTGATGCAGGCTAAAAGTTCCCAAGGAACGATATCGAAGTATGCCTCTGGCTGAGTATTGAGTCCCAACTCCGCCATCATTTTCGCAAAGAAGGTAGAGTGTTTACGGGTGAAGCGACCATTGCCGTATTCCTCCAGCAACACGCGAATCAGCGTTGCCTGTACTTCGTTGCTAGCACCGCCTAGAATCCGCGATAGACGGCTTGCTTCTACTAATCCATCTAGGGATGCGATCGCTAATAAATGCCGATACCCTTCCACCGTCATCTGTTGCCGCAGATATTGCTTGTTCTGGGTTAACGGCGGATTCAGATCCGCTTCACATCGCCCAATGAGAGCATGTTTGACATCCAGTTGGCGTAAGTGCTCAACATCAATTTGTGCCAGTTCCCACGCTTGCCAGAGAGATTCGATGCGATCGCGCATCAGGTACAAATAATATGAGCGCTCATTTTTGTAGTGCCGCAAATCATCGTACCAGAATAAGTTGAGCCGATTAATGTGGTACAGGATGCGCTGCAAAAATAAGTGTGCGGCATTAGCTTCATCAGCTTCGGAGTGTTCTGTGTAAGCTCGTATTACAGCCGTGGCGACCGCCGCTTCAAAATCCTGTACTAATTCCGGGTGAGTATCTACCTGTTGGTCTAAATTTTCACGATTTAGTAGTTGAATGAATTGTTGTTCTGCTTCAATGTAATTAGGTGATTCAGAAGCCGATGACAATTCTTTCGATATCCCTTTGATCGCGCGATCGGGACTCAAAGCTACGGTCATATTGCGATGCATTAAAATCTTTTCTGAGTTTGTTTTGATGTACGACTGACAATAGAGACAACGTTAAGAATTGTGCTTGTCAGCGTAATACAACAATAAACAAGTCTCTTTATCTCTTCCGTCCATCCTTGGGCATAATCACTGTTAGAAGTGAGCTCTACAACAAAAGGAAGATTACTACCCAGGGAGGTTTGACTAAAGTTCGGTGTTTTAGAATTAAAGGTTCGCTCGCCCTTGGTTTTGCCTTTCGACAATCTCTCGTTTCGGCTTGTCGAGGCAAAAATCCTCTCTCAACACCTATTTAACTTGAGGCCAATATTTGTAGAACTCAAAATTTAAGCAAGAATTAGAGTGTTCGGTTGAGGGGCTTGGGTCAATACCATGACCTCTTGTTCGTATATGAATTCGCTGTAGTCAGCTAGATTATCGAGCCCTAGCAGATTGAGAATAATCTCGGCGGCTAACCAGACCGTTGTTTTAACTAATAGCTTCTTCCATTGAGTTTTCATTAATTACTACCTCTTGGATGAACACTGGAAGCTCAGTGTTTCGCATAGAACTCTCTTACTTAAGAATCAGTTGATTCTTTGCCTTTTACGCAAGCTTGGAAGGCGCTCCGGAAAATTTCATGAGTTTTGGAAAACCAGATAGACAAGTAGCCTCTTGGACAACGCAAGCTCTCCTTCCAAGGAGAGAGATGGGTCATCCGAACAGATATTGAAAAAATGGGAAGTACTACCTCTTTCACTACAGAGGCTATTCACCCTTTTTCAGAATCATGGTTAAAAATGGAGATAAGCTACGTTTTTGGCAAAAGCAACCACGAGGATATGAGATATCACGTTATCTACGACGGCAACTGCAATCTTTGCGTCACCCTGGTACAGGTACTAGAGAACCTGGATAAAGGGCAGCTATTTGATTACATCCCAATGCAGGATGAAGACGCTTTGAAAAATTTTGGAGTAACGTCCCAAGATTGTGAGATGGGGATGATTTTAATTGATGGTTCCTTACCAGAGCGTCGCTGGCAAGGCAGTGATGCGGCGGAGGAGATTGGGAATTTGTTGCCAGCAGGGGATGTCTTTGTTTCTGCTTACCGAGCTCTGCCTGGAATGAAGTGGATGGGCGATCGCGTTTACGAGCAAGTTCGCGATAATCGTTACAGTTTGTTCGGTAAGCGCTCTAGTACCTATAAATCTGCTTACCCAGTCGGTTGTAGCGCTACTGATTGCCAGAGTTAAAGCCGAGGAATGCTGAATCGCGACCAGTACCTGTACCTTCTTTCTGCGGTTAGACGTAGCAACTCGCCAAGCCTCTGATGGAAAACGAACAGTGCCTAACTCTTCAGGTTGTGACAAATCACAAAGAAAAGCGGTGGAAATATTGCTAGTACTCTATCCACACCGCATTTCATTGCTTCTCACCATAAACGTCTATTTAAATATTGTCAACCACTACTCAGCTTATTTGTGCCTAAAAACTAATATAACTCGACGAGACTTGCTTTCCTTGCTGTAGCCACGCCGAGTTCTATTACTATTAATAATGATGCTATACCTGGGAATTGTCAAGATCTGTTTTGCAGTTTATGTCTTGAGTCGGCAAAAATCCTGAAGATAT
>NZ_DATNPA010000214.1:0-2704 GCF_036703385.1 Allocoleopsis sp.
AAAGGCGTTGCAGCGCTTGGCGATCCTGTCTGAGATCGATGCCTTCGCTTTCCAAAAACTGCTCTGCTAGCCAGTTAACAATCTTTTGGTCAAAATCATTACCACCGAGCTGAGTGTCACCGCTAGTCGCTTTGACCTCGAATACACCGTCTCCCACATCCAAAATGGAGACATCGAAGGTGCCACCTCCCAGGTCAAATACCAGAATGGTTTCGCTCTGTTGGCGATCCAACCCATAGGCTAACGACGCGGCTGTTGGTTCATTGAGAATTCGCAAGACTTCTAACCCAGCAATTCGTCCTGCATCTCGCGTTGCTTGTCGCTGAGAATCGTTGAAGTACGCCGGAACGGTAATCACTGCCCCTGTCACCGGCTGTCCTAAGTAGCGGCTGGCTTCATCGGCTAGCTTCCGCAGTATCATTGCCGAAATTTCTTCAGGCGCAAATTCCTTCTTTAAGCGGGGACACCTGATTTTGATATTGCCATTGTCATCGCGGCGGATGGTGTAGGGAACGCGCTTAGACTCGGGATTTAACTCCGCATACTTGCGGCCGATGAACCGTTTAACTCCATAAAACGTATTCTGAGGATTGAGTACTCCTTGACGGCGTGCCATTTGTCCGACTAAGCGTTCCCCATCCTTACTGAAGCCAACCACCGAAGGTGTTGTCCGCATTCCTTCTGCATTGGCAATTACAACCGGCTTGCCACCCTCCATGACAGCCACCACGGAGTTTGTTGTTCCCAGGTCAATGCCGACTACCTTGCCCATGCGTGTTTTTATCTCCTCTCGATCGATGCCACTAACTCAGCCAACGCTTTACTTATCTTTATATACAACTGACAAAAGGGGGGCTCATCAGTGGGATTGTACAAAAGATTTAATCACCAAGTGACCCCTCTCTCAGCTACTATAAGCTTTGTACTCTAGTGCTGAAACTATTCTATCGTGCTGCTGTTGCCTGTCTGAGTGCGGCAATGATAGAGGTGTGGCTTTACGATGACTCCTCGCCAGAAGATGCTGCGTTGACAAAGCTCATACGACTCAGGAACGTGCGTAGGCGATCGCTTTTTGGATGAGTTAGTACGTCTCTGGCTCGACCGGATTCCTCCACCTGACCCTGATTCAAAAACAGCACGCGATGCGCGACCTCGCGAGCGAACTGCATCTCGTGCGTGACGACCACCATCGTCATACCTTCTTGAGCCAGTTGTTGCATGACTAGCAGTACTTCTCCGACCAATTCTGGATCGAGAGCGCTCGTTGGTTCATCAAAGAGCATAACTTGAGGATTCATGCACAGACTGCGCGCGATCGCAACCCGTTGCTTCTGTCCTCCAGAAAGTTGTTCGGGATAGTTGTCTGCTTTTTCAGGCAAACCCACCTTTTTTAAATAAAATCGCGCTCGCTCTTCGCTCTGGCTACGAGATTGTCCCAGGACTTGACGTGGAGCTAGCATCAAGTTTTCCAGTACGCTCAAATGAGGAAACAAGTTGAACTGCTGAAAGACCATGCCAACTTGGGTTCGCAGTCGCCGCAGTTGCTTCGAGCTGAGATTAGGGTTCGACAAATCTATTCCATTAACCACTAAGCGGCCGCCATTAATGGTCTCCAAGCGGTTGAAACAGCGTAGCAGCGTACTTTTGCCACAGCCGGAGGAACCAATCACGGCAACAACTTCCCCCCGGTTAATCGAACCGCTAATTCCTTGTAAAACTTTAAGAGAACCAAAGCTTTTTTCAATTCCCTCAAAGATAATTGCCGGAGTCGAATCTTTCATTGGCAGTCCGGTGTGCTGATGTTTAATAAGAACTTATACTAACGACATTCCAGCTATTTGTAGTCATTTTGGCATTTAAGTTCTTACAAATAACGGCACATTGATTGTTAAGATTTATCGAATCAGCCAGCCGTTTTTGGTGGCAGTGACGAGTTAGCCGTATATGGCACCCAAAGAAGGGAAAACAAACATGAATAGATTTATTGAGTCTCGGAGATTGCGCCGAGGTGTAATTCTCGGCTTGTGTTGCCTGCTGATCTTGTTTGTTTCTGTCTTCACTGCTAGTCCCACCAAGGCTCAAAAAACACTCAAGGTGGCTACAGAACCGGCTTTCCCCCCCTTTGAGTTTCAGGGAGATGGCGGGGAATTAGTCGGCTTCGATATCGACTTGATGAAAGCCATTGGCTCATCGGCTGGCTTTGAGGTGCAATTTCAGAGTTTGCCTTTTGATGGAATTATCCCCGCCTTGCAGGCAAACACTGTAGATGCAGCAATTAGTTCAATGACAATTACGGCCGATCGCGAAAAGGCAGTAGACTTTTCCCGACCCTATTTTAAAGCGGGATTAGCGATCGCGATTAAAGCAGATAACAAAGATGTTACGTCACTAGACAGCCTCAAAAATAAGAACATTGCCGTTCAAATCGGCACCACTGGTGCCGCTGAAGCGAAAAAAATTCCCGGCGCTAAGATTCGTACCTTTGATAGTGCGCCATTAGCTCTCCAGGAATTAATTAACGGGAACGTAGATGCAGTCATCAATGATGCACCCGTCACGCTCTATGCCATAAAAACTAGCAATCTTCAGGGTATTAAAGTTGTCGAGCAGTTGCTCACCGAAGAATACTATGGCATCGCGACTCCCAAACGTTCTCCCAATCTCGCTGCCATCAACAAGGGACTAACATCCATCCTGAATAATG
>NZ_DATNPA010000215.1:0-3161 GCF_036703385.1 Allocoleopsis sp.
TAGGATGTAAGTTGAGAGGAGTTCTAATTGGCTCCAGACGGTATATTCTTGTTCGGATTCTTTCTCTGTTTCCCACAGCTTGCGGCGTTCGTCTTTCATTGCTTTTTCATAAGTAAGCAAACGAGATTTAAGCTCTGATAGGCGATTCTGTTCAAAACGTTTAGTTTCATGTTTATCCATAGTAATAACCCTTTCAATAGTGTTTTTTACTAGTTAAAACCGTAGGTTACAATTTTCCCTTCTGGCGATTCGATACGATACTCTCCAGTTTTTCTAACCTCCCACCGCACCGTACCCACATCGCTAGCCCCCAGAGGCGGAATTCGGACGGCTTTAGACTTGTCAAACCTTGATGCTTTCCGCAGATAGTCCAAGGGGTCGAAATCTTTCCTAAAAGAATGGTCGAGAATGCTAGCTGCAACATCTGGATAGGTAGCTGGACTCCATTGCTGCATCAATCTCTGCATTTCATCAATTTCATCTTGCGTGTATCCCTCGAATAGTTTTTGTTCAGATGGGGATAGATTCAATTCACAGGCTTCTTTAATTTCACTTAAGAGTTCCTCATCTCCAGAGGTGATGAGTGCCAGCCTTTGTGTAAAAGCAAAGTGGTTTAATCCCTATCAGGGATTGAAAAGAATAACCATGAATGCATTGGCGCTTGCTCCTCGGCTTTTTACATAAGCTACCCTTAATCCCTATCAGGGATTGAAACCCTAAGCCATCCATATTTCACCTCCTTCACTCTTGAACGTGTAAGCGAGAGTATCCAGCAACAATGCAGACTGACCAAACGCGATCGCATACGGCGCAGTTGCCTCATGAATGCTGTACTGGTCGCTAATCGGATAAATCTGAAAGTGCATCGGTAGCCGTAGCCGCATCCGCACCTCCGAAACCGGACGACGCAGCACATAGCAAACCAAACCCTGCTTTTTCAATCGTTTGTCGATTTCGCCAGCCCAGTTGTTATCAGGCTGCCAGATGCCAATACCAATGAGTACCTGAACCTTCCAAGCATCGGCAATGGGTTGCAAATCACCAGAATAGGTAAACTTCCAGTTCAGTCGTTCCTCTCGGTACGATCGCAACTTCATAAACGCCAGACAATGTGCAAAGCGTCCTTTGGGAATTGGCTGTCCCGTGCGTTGGGCGGTTTCTTTAAGTGTCCGTATAAACGCCGCTTCCGTCATTGTTTCGACTTCCAGATTGCTTAAAACCCCTGGTAAATCGTAGGTTTTAAACCGATCTACCTCATTCGATTCTGTTAAGTCATAAATTCCACACTGAAGCGGCGTCGAACCCCGAAAACTCGCAGCATCTTCTACAATTGGGTTTCCTTGCTGTTTCCCGGAGAGTTCCTGCCATTCGGTTGCCCATTCTTTGATATTACCCGCCACCCTACCTAAGCTTGTCTTAAATACCTCCTGACAAGCTGTTTTAAATGCCTTTTGACTATCCTTATACTGTTGTGCGATCGTCTTATGCCCTAACTGCCAGCAAATTAAAACTGACTGCACAGCACCCCAACGCGAGTAATATCCTTCAAAATCATTGATTCTGCGATAGTTTTCACGAATCTGGTTTTGGAAAAAAGAACGGTCATAAATACCATCGACTTCAAACGAGGGAAAGTCAACTAGAAACAACCGTTCTACCAAAAAGTTGGGAACTAGTGCGTAAGCGGTAAAATTCTCAAAAGTAATTTTCTCTCCATTTCGTTCATAGCCATCATGCCGTCCCAAGCGCCCCAAACGCTGAATAAAACTACCCGCATCTGCTGATTCAAAGATGAGAAAATTAATTTTGAAATCAACGCCAACATCAATTGTGCTAGTACCGAGAACCAAGTCAGCTTGCAGCGACTTCTCTTTTTCTGTCTTCCCGGATAAACCTGTATTCTCACCAACCACCAAGCCATGAGGCTGCAACAGTTCCTGAAAGAAAGGAGTGAGACGCTTCACTGCTGCGATCGAATTGAGAATGATTGCTCCTTTACTCCCTGGATACTGCTGAAAATGAGCCAGAATCAGATTACTATTCTCTTTCAACCAAGTTTCAGAAGCCTTATTGCTGGGTTCCAGGGAAATAAACTGAAGAGAGATTTCTCGCGATATTGGTCGCCATCCTTCTGCTTTCAGTTGCTGACATTGAGTCTCTGTATCTGGAAACTGATATTTATTCGCATCAATAGGGTTAATTTCCTGACACCGAAAACCAGCTAGTCTCAATCGCTCTATCAATCTCCTATTAGGAGTTGCTGACAGAAAGAGAAATTTCTTACGACGATTAGTGTTTCTGATTAACAGCATTGTGTTAATTACGCTGGCAACTTGGGGAGCCTGGAAGACATGAAATTCATCAAAAATGAATAGATCGAAGTCCTTATCTATTCGATTCCAAAGCTTATCGGAACGGTCATCACGAGTTAAATATTTGCCGCGATGTAAGTAATGTAAGATATCAGGATTTGTTAACAAAACTTCAGCATGACCTGTACGAGTCTCGATTGCTGCTGCTTTCTTCAAGTTTTCATTTTCAGCATAAATCTCTAACTCTTGCCCGCTAAGCCGAACTACACGCGGCTCAATTTTAGGCTGGAAATTTTTAATATAATCCTGAATTTGCGTCTCTTGGTCGCGAGCAAGTTCATTTGTTGGATACAACCCAATTGCACAAAAATCAGTCAATAGTGTCTCTAAATAAGCCGCCAAGCTTTTACCATCGCCCGTCATGGCGGTGTTAAAAATAACATCTATATTCGGGTCGCGGATTGCTTTCCAAGTTTCTAATTGATGCCAGGATAGCGACCAACTTTCTGGCAGCTTCACTTGCAGAGGTAGTTCCTTAGCAGGACAAGAGTAAACAGGCTTGAGCGTAATTCTATAATCGGACATACCCTTAAAAACTGTCCGTAACTTGTTGTTGTTCACCATCATTGCACTCAAAATAGATATTGACAAGAGAAATACGGACAAAAATGTACGGACAAAATAGATGAGCCGCAAAGGTCAGTCCATCACCCTATCCATTTCAGAACGCGACAAAGCCCAACTAGAAGCGATCGCACTCGAACTCGGCATGAAGTGGGGAGAACGCCCCAACATCTCCAAGCTGGTATTAGCGATCGCACGTCGCCAAGTTTTAGTGTTCCCCAATAA
>NZ_DATNPA010000216.1:0-11156 GCF_036703385.1 Allocoleopsis sp.
TCCATATCCAAGGGGTCAGGACTTTCTCGTTATGTTAGGAGACTCACAATATATAGTGGATGCTGCCTTGAATAAATGTCCTAACGTGTGTGCGTAGTGCTATAACTCGTCCATGTCTGTTGTTCGGGTGGGAGATTCGGCAATCCTTGAGCGGTATTGTTATTGCCGCGCACGTTGCTCAGGTAATCGTCGAGTTCTTGGACTTTGAGGAGGTCGAGGACTCGTTGCGCTTCGAGGACTCGGTCTTGTTTGAGGAGGAGGTCAGCAAGACGGCGATATCTGGCTGCAACGGTTTCGGTGAATGACTGCTGTTGCTCTTTTGGTAGTACCCGTAAATCTTTGCGAATCCCCTCAGTGACATTGACAGATTGCTTGTAGAAGACAATCGCTAGTTCTGGCTGGAGCTAGGGACACAGTTTGCTGACTCGATGCATCTATATCTCTCATGAGGGGAGAGGTTATGCAATGATTTCGGCGATTGTTTGGCTGACAGGAGAAAAGTGATTATCTGCGGGGAGATCCCCCCAACCCCATCTCAGCCGATTCATGCCTGCCGCCGAATTTACAGTGATTTTTGATCCACCGCCCGATGAAGCATCATAGTCAACTTAAACTCTCACAACTCCATATAGCCCCCCTTTTTAAGGGGGGTTGGGGGGATCTAAGAGCAGCTCAAGGATCGGAAAATTCGTCAATGGTGCGTTAGTCCCATTGCTTGACCCGCTAACCATCCCGTCGTCCAAGCACTCTGAAAATTAAAGCCACCCGTAACGCCATCAATATCCAGGATTTCTCCAGCGAAGTAAAGACCTGGAACTAAACGACTTTCCATCGTCTTAAAGTCCACTTCTTTTAAACTTACGCCGCCGCAGGTGACAAACTCCTCTTTAAAAATCCCCTTCCCTTTAATCCAGTATTGTCCCTGAGTGAGTTCTTGAATCAGCTGGTTGAGGGCTTTTTTCGAGACTTCCGCCCAACGTTCTTCTGCACCAATGCCAACACTGGCAACTAAACTCTCCCACAACCGCTTAGGGATAGGGACAGGACAACTGGTCGTGATTTGGCGTCGCGGCAACTGAGACTTAACTGCCAATAGCATTTGACGCAGACTTTCCTCGTTATATTGGGGAAGCCAATTGACGAGTAAAGGTGTTTGATAATGATGCTCGTGTAAGAATCGAGCACCCCAAGCAGAAAGCTTGAGAACGACGGGGCCACTTAACCCCCAGTGAGTAATTAACAATGGCCCTGTTTGCTCTTTTAAGGTTTTACCTGCTTCCGGTAATCGTAAATGAGCATTATTCACACTTACGCCTGCTAAATCCCGCAATCGAGGGTCAGGAATATTGAAGGTAAATAGAGAAGGAACAGGGGATTCGACCGTATGACCTAACGCTTTAGCTATGGCGTAACCTTGGGGATTGCTACCCGTGGCGAGGAGGATGCGATCGCACTTGAAAATCTCACCCGTCTTTAATTCAACCTCAAACCCGCTTTTTGCACTTACTGGATTGACCCCCCTAGCCCCCCTTATCAAGGGGGGAAAATCTTGAAACTCTCCCTGGATACTCCCCCCCTTACCAAGGGGGGGTTGGGGGGGTTCTTCGCTTTGATCAGATTGCCGCGTAACAAACTTGACCGCTGTACCCATGCGAAGCTTGACCCCAGCATCCTCAGCGGCATTGACCAAACAATTGACAATCGTTTCCGAATTATCTGTAACGGGAAACATCCGCCCATCAGACTCGGTTTTCAGCTTCACACCGTGAGACTGAAACCACGCCACCGTATCCTTCGCTTGAAATCGCGAAAAAGCCCCTCGCAACGCTTTGCTGCCTCTGGGGTAATTTTGCACCAAAAGCGCAGGTTCAAAGCAGGCATGAGTGACATTGCAACGTCCTCCACCCGAAATCCGAACCTTAGATAATGGCTGACGCCCAGCTTCTAGTAAAGTAACTTGGGCCTGGGGATGGGCAGACGCACAGGTGACTGCACCAAAAAAACCTGCGGCACCACCCCCGATGACTACAATTCGTAAGGATTGCAAAATAAATAAACTAGGGAAAGCAGAAACTAACCCTTTCTATTGTGCTTCAAAGTCTTCTTTTCCAGCGCCGCACACTGGACATACCCAATCATCGGGAATATCTTCAAAGGCTGTTCCGGGTTCTATCCCTGAATCTGGATCGCCTTCTTCTGGGTCGTAGACGTAGCCACAAACTGTACAGATATAAGTTTGCATTCTTTATACTCCTCTTCGCACCGAGGATAGTATAAACCAAACCTCCGGAAAGCGACTTCCGGAGGCTAAATACTTTATTTAGATTTCACTAGACTGCCACTTTTTGCTTCGACCAGACACCATGTTCATCTTCTTCATACTGTTGGTGAACGGTCTCCCAAGCTGCCTGTTCTGCCTTCATCGGGTCTTCTGTCTCATCGAAGACAGTATTGTAGCGTTCTATGAAGGTTCTTTGAGCCTCTTGGGAGAGATGCGATCGCACTTCTGGAGACAAGTCCCTTGCCTCATTACACCGTCCAGGACAGGCGCGAGGTAGGGTCATCTCAGTGATATGCACTTCCTCCCCGCCCGCACTTTCCAATAACAATTGAAATTCTCCACTTTTATTGGCGGGAACTTCTGCCATCACCAGAAACTCACCCGCTTCTACGCGAGTTTGATAAATGGTTGCCTTATCTTCCGGCATTCCCCAAGCGACGAGGGCAGACACTAAACCTGCACCTGCGCTGCCTGCGATCGCACCACTTGCCGCACCCAACAGTAGCGCACCCAAGGGGCCAGCTGCCACTACAGGGCCGACAAAGGGAATAAACAATACGCCAACACCCGTTAGTAGTGCCAAAAAGGAGCCAAATAAGGAACCAAAAACAGCACCCGAGCGCAGCCCTCCAAAGATGACATCCCGTTTAGTGATAAAGCCAGCAATTCGGGTTTTGGACTGAAAATTCTTGCCCATGACCGAAATGTGGTCTTGAGGCACGCCCCGATCCATTAATCGCCGCACCACCTGATCAAGTTGCTCTTGTTCCTTAAATACTGCTGAAACCGTGCGTTCTGCTCTATATTCGTCAACCATTTTTACCCTCCGTAGGCATATTTTCTGATTCTTGATGCCTCTAGAAGGCTACTTGACGGCTTCATAGCACAAAATCGCTCTTAAGATTGATTATTTAGCAATATTTAAAGATAGTTGAGAAATCCTGTATGTAGTGTTACAGCTAAGCTTAATAACGCCGAGTTTTCTGAACGCCGTAAGCCAATCCTGTAGCGATCGACAGCAAAATTAAGATCCAAATCACAAGACCGGGTAGAGCCGTAAACCCAGGAACGCCAAAGCCTCTAAGCACATAAACAACAACAGTAACTGCCAGAGTACCAGCAAAGACGTAAGACAATATTTGAGTATCAGATGGAGGAGATTGACTCATAGGATTTTAGATTTTAGAGGTTAGGTTTTGGATGGGGGAGAAATCTAGTTAGGTGCAAGAATTTATACACTGATCCTATTCCTTTCACAGTGGGTTGCCCCTGGATGAAACAGACAATGTTCAAAATTCTCCAAAATTACTGGACTGGAATCGCCGTTTACGACCGTTGTCAGAAACCTAGCATTCGCTCCCAATGGCAAGCATTCAAAGATGAGATGGCAGAATTCTTAGAGAAGCCAAGCATTGAGGAAATTTGGGATATCTTGCATTCGGCTGGCAGGGTTGTTTGGAAGTTGACAGGAATACCGTTACAACTCTTAGCTTGGCCTACTGTTCGCAAACATGGTCTGCGGTTTGCCGAACAGGGCTGTATTCGCAGCCGCCGCAACTGTGAGGGTAAGTGCTGTCGTCAGCTAAGTCTAGAATGATACTTATTAGAGCGATCGCCATAAAGGGTAGGACTGTCTTTAACGGTCTAAACGGCTACGTACCAGTAATAAAGATAAAATCCTTCTGCCTTCTGCCTTTTGTTATAACTATGAAATACTTATCTTGAGAGATTGTTGTGGGCTTTGGTCTTGATAATTTTGATTTAAGCGCTAACAGCAGAACTATTGCTGTGAACAGATGAAACGACTAAAGCAGACAACTGCCGGTTTAGCTTTTGCGATGCTGGTACTAACTACAGGATGCGGTAAGAAGCAACCTCCGCAACCCGATGCCATCTTTGTCTTAGGGGGAGCCACAGAGCGAGAGCGGTTTGCCGCTAAGTTTGCGGCACAACACCCAGGATTGCCCATCTGGGTGTCTTCGGGTAGCCCTAAAGACTACGCAAGACGGGTGTTTGCTAAGGCAGGAATTGAGAAGAGTCGCGTCCACTTGGATTATGAAGCGGTGGATACAGTGACTAACTTCACGAGTTTAGTTGATAAGTTTCAAGCAGAGGGGATTGATAGCGTTTACTTGATTACCTCTGATTATCATATGCGCCGCGCTCGTGCGATCGCTGAAATTGTGTTTGGCAGCAGAGGAATTAAGGTCTTGCCTGTACCTATTCCCACAGGGAAGCCTGTCGAATCCAGAAAGAAATGCCTTCGAGATGGCGCAAGAGCCATCCTTTGGGTGAATACAGGACATACAGGTGCCGGTCTCTCGCAGAAAGCAGACATTGCCCAAAAACCGAAGCTCGATTCTAGTATGTTGTTAAGTGCCTGTTACAGATAAGTGTTATGGAAATTAATGAACTGTTTACTTAGTTTTGCCAGAAGCAGTACATGCTAAGGACACTAACATCTTGTCCCCTAGCAATTGATGTATGTAGCTAATTAGAATTAGTGGGTATCTCAACTAAAGATTTATTAGAAGTCCCATTAGATGACTCATTTAAAGTATTTGGTGCGTCAGCTAAAAAATTCCCAGTGGTATCATCAGAGACCTTACTTGAAGTGCTGTTAGTATCTTTTGATTTTTGCTTATCATCCTTTTGATTTATAGCCTCTATATTAGCTTGTCGGGGGCTAAGCGATCTAGCTTTATTATATTCATCTACTAACTCAAAAAGTTCCTTATTTTTTGCCATCAACACTTGATAGATTAAATCAACTTTTTGTGGGTTAAGATGGGATTTTTCTGGCAAACCTCCAAGCTTGACCATGTCCAAATCTAAATCAATAATAAATTTATTGAATTTATTATTGTAGTTAGAACAAGTATCATAGCTTTCAGCAGGACGAATTGTATTGTTGATAACGCCTAACAATATAGTAACTAGACCCAGGAAGAATATTATTTCTGACGCTAAAATTTCAGCATCTTTATTAGAGGTTTGTTTTTGCTCAACATTTGTAGATTGAGAAGGAGAAGAAAGTGAAACAAGTGGTGAAACAAAAGTAACAATCTGCTCTTTTGAAGTTGTAATACTACCCAGCAGTACCAGACAAATGGGTACAGAATACTGCAAAACAAAAAATAAACCCAAAAGAAAACAGGAGAAATTTAATTGAAATTCACAACGTCTCTTGATTTTCATATATAACTGAACGTAATCAATCTCATCTTTTCTGAATAATTTCATTGGATGTACCTCCACCAGTGGAATACTAAAACAGGATACTATCAAGCTATACCAATTGGCTTTTTCAAGGTCACGCCATGTTTCATACCCCCCAGCCCCTTTTATTAAGGAGGGAGCCAGTAGAGAATATTCGTCTTGCCTCAAAACTAATTGGTATTACACTACCAAAACTACTAATACAGGGTAAAAGGTCTTCATTCCGGAATCCCAACGACCCAAATAAACAAAATAACTAAAATGTGTTCTGCACAAAAGCTGTGTGTATAATCAAGGCAGCGAACTTTGGCTCGTTCGCCGATAGAGCATTGAAATTTACCAGTTCCAGAACGAGCGCTACATTCTTGTTAAGCAGAGTCAAGTTGGCATTTTTACCTAAGAGTACCCTTGAGGGTACTGTAAAGTTGCGATCGCTCTAGTTACGATAGAGCTATATTTTCCTGAACTGTGTAGCCCCTATAGTCCCAAGCCCTATCTCTTGGGCATTTTTGCCGAGTGCGACATGAGAAGCTGTCAAATTAGCAAAAGTTAAAATTAGTCTACCCTTCTTAATTAAGAACATACTATGTCCTCTAGCCCCGATAACCTTCCGCTCAATCCACCTGAATTCTCTCGCGAACATCGTCTTGGACTCGTGGTGTCTGGAGGCGTGTCCTTAGCAATTTACATGAATGGAATTTGCCAGGAGTTCTATAATGCTGTCCGGGGTAAAGGTATCTATAAACTGATCAAAGCTCTCACCGATGCTGATATCGTAGTGGACATTATTTCAGGAACTTCAGCCGGAGGGATTAATGGAGTTTTGTTAAGTTATGCTTTAGCCAACAGCCAAGGAGACAAGTATATTAACTTCAAAGAATTTGCAGCTATTTGGAAAGACGAAGGAGACATTAATAAACTTTTTTTTAATCTCAAGGAAGACCGTAATGCTGATAAATCTTCTTTCTTTAATGGCAAAAAATATCAAGCTCAAATCAGCGACGCTCTTGAAAGATGTAACTTTGAAACTGCACCTAATGATGATTGGTTTTCAGAATTTGGGGAATTGGATTTATTTATTACAGGTACCGATATTCAGGGTAAAATCTATCAAGTATTTGACTCCACTAATTGTATAATTGATGTTAAAGATCACCATGCAATTTTTCATCTAAAATATCGCGATTACGATTCCGAAAGTAACCCATTCAATCCAGAAGATGATATTACCCGTGAAGCACTTGCTAAATTGTGTCGCATTACTTCTTGTTTTCCCGTTGCTTTCCCTGCTGTTACAGTCAAGCTAGAGTTTACAGATAACAATCCTAAGCCCCATCTCGATCAAAAGCTAGTAGAATGGGGGAAATTAAACAATCGAATTGTACCGGAAAATCGACCACAACCACAAAAAAATAAGCAGAAGAATAATTCTAATACTGATGACGATCCTGGCGAAGGATATCGCCTTCATTTTGTTGATGGTGGCGTGTTAGATAATCGTCCATTTAGCTACACAATTAAAGAAATTTACCATCGATCAGCAGATCGCCCAGTTTTCCGAAAGCTATTTTATATTGATCCAAGTCCAGAGCGCTTTGTCGGCAACCCTAAGTATGATGATATGTTGAAACCTGATATTTTTCAGGTTGTCCAAGATTCTTTACTTTCTATGCCAAGATATGAAAGCATTAATACTGATTTGGAGCTAATCAATGAACATAACGAGAAAGTTCGCCGCTACAATTTTTTGCTGGTAGATCTCGAGAATCTTTTAGATAAAGACAAACCGGATGTACAAAATCGGGATTTCTACGATCAGCAGAGAAATGTTTATCTTCGGACGCGTCTTATCAGTCTTGAAGACAAAATTCTTCCTCTAATTTTCTTAAAATCAGAAGGTTTGATAAAAGCAATTGATCCAGAAGAAAGTAGAACTCAAAAACTAGAAGAAGTAGCAAAGTTACTTGCTGAACCGTTCACCGATCCACAAGGTAGCTCTGAGCGGTTAAAGCTTCTTGAGCAGCTTGAGGAAGAAATTAAAAATCTTGATGTTGATTATGCCTTAAGAAGATACTTTTTTATTACTGATTACGTGTACAGATTACTTGATGAAAACTATCTTTGTGAATGGCTCAAGAATAAGAAAAAACAAGAGATTGATGAATGTATTAAGAACAAAGAAATCAACACTGACAGCGCAGAAAGCCAGAAAAAGCAAATTGATGAAATTTCTATAGACCAAATAAAAGGAATATTGGACAATATAAAAAAGCTAATTAAAGAATTAAATTATCATAGAAAGCTTATTGAAATCATTAAAGATAAACTAGACAAACTTTTTATTTCTCAAGGAATAGAAAAATACTTTTTTGGGTTATTAGAGTCAACAAATAAAGTTCCAGAAAAGCAATTTGCCGAAAAGTTCTATAGAGCAATGTTATGGCTACATGGAGAATTTCTCGATATAGGATTGTTATCAAATTTAAAAAATCAAAAATTATCAGTTAAACAGTTAACTTATAAATTGGAGGAGAAATTTCAAGAAATTAATAAATATCCTCTGTTTGAATTAGATGCTTTTTTTAAAAAATCATCAAATGAACAACTCAATCAATTGCGTGAATTGTCAAAGAAATCTATACTGCAAGAACTTGTAAATGAAACTCAAAATACAATATTAACAATATTGACCCCGAAAGAAAATGTAAATAAAACTAAGAATACACAATCAACTGATTATCTTTGGGAAATGGGGGAAATCGATCATTCTAATTATATTAAAGAAAAATTGATAATGTATTTTAAAGATTTTGAAAAACTTGATACAGTTTTGTATCCACTAGATTATTTAGCAGGTACACCTGAAAAACAGATAATTGAGACATTTAGAATCAGTCCTGAAGATGCCAAATTAGGTTTCTCTAGTAGATTTGAGAAGGGCGAAAGAGTAGATAAAAAACTAGCTGGGGATAGCTTGAATGCATTTGGTGGCTTTTTAAAAGAATCTTGGCGTGCGAATGATATCCTCTGGGGACGGTTGGATGGATTCAATCGCATTGTTGAGGCTTTGATAACTAAGGATAAAATTAAAAATTTTGAAAAATTTTTGGACGCTCAGGCTCAGGCACAAGAACCGAAAATCGCTCCATCTGAGTATTTAGATCGTTTGCTTGAAGAAGCTTTATCTCCTGATTTCGCTCCCAAACACAAGTCTAACTCAGAGGAAGACCAACAATATTTGAGTAAGAAAAAAAATGAATTAAAGCAAAAAATCAACAATTTATTTTCATCATTGGATGTTCAAAGTAGCGACGGGCAATCCCTAGAAGATGAAGAAAAATCAGACCCTCTCGCAGAGTTTGTGCAATCACTCGTGTCTGTTGGACATCTTCTTATTCTCGATCAAGAGTTCGAGGAAACGATGAAAACGTCTATTGAGGAGCAATTATACTGGAAACAACAAAAGAAACCTCAGCCTGAATCACCTAAGCAAAAATGGGAGAATGCTGCACAAAATTGTAGTGAGCAGAAATCAGACGGAAAAAAACGGAAGCAGCAACAGAAGGAATCCATTATTAAATTTGATCCCATCAACTTGAGTTTCGATTCTGCTATCACCGCACTTGTTGTTGAAGAAATAGCTAAAAATTCTCTTGCTTCCATGTCGTTGGAAGATAAGGAAATTTTTTTCAATAAAGATTACAATATTGGTTTAGAAACTTGGGAACATCTGCCTAAACCAAAACTGAAAGAACTTATAGATAGAGCTACCTATATTTTTCTAGATATTTTTGCAACCTGGCAACGCGCAAATGGAAGCGAAACTAGGAGCGAAAAACAAAGATCTAGCCTTTCTATATTCTGGCAGAAACAGAAATTTATAATTATAAGAAGTTTGCTAATAAATTTTACTATTCGTGTACTAAAAGACAAACGCTTCCTTGTCCTCTTTGTCTCCCTTGTCCTGTTTGTCCTCTCCATCGCCAACTGGTTTTGACACACCACCCCGTTACGTGAGCCAATATTGCGCTCTCGTGCCGAGGTCATAGCTTTTGAAGAGACAATTGCGCGATAGCGAAGCGCTGCTGCGTTCGCCCTACAGCCCTTTGGGCTTCCTACGGCAGGCATTGCCGTTAGCAAAGCGGGGCGAAGCCCAGGCTAGCGCAGAGCACATTTCTCTAAGCTACTCCGTAGCCTGTATACTGCCGCTTGTAAGGAGCATGAAGCCCCAGCACAATATCCTCTTTCGGCACTCCCCTTGCGACTAATTGTATTCATCATACGTGCAACACACAGGATATGCGATCGCCT
The DNA here is from genome assembly GCF_036703385.1 of Allocoleopsis sp. Taxonomy (NCBI): domain Bacteria; kingdom Bacillati; phylum Cyanobacteriota; class Cyanophyceae; order Coleofasciculales; family Coleofasciculaceae; genus Allocoleopsis; species Allocoleopsis sp. The sequence goes on from NZ_DATNPA010000216.1 coordinate 9,812, forward strand.
CATTCAGCCAGATATCGACGTGCGATCGCACTCTTCATGACAAGAGCAATCTACCAAATATTTTCCGGTTTTTGATACTAGAAATACGAAGAGAATAGCTGTCTTTCACTGGACTGTTCGGTGTCCACTCATAAACCCCATCACTAGCAGTACGAGGAGAAATGACTTGGATACGCTTGTTCCCATCGTATAACTCGATTGTCACATCGCTGTCGAGATTGTCCCTCCACAAGATGACATAAGGTTTATCCTTTTCAACTTGCACCTTACTAGCAGGTTGGCTGACTTTAATGAGTGGCGAAACTGGCTTTTTGCCTCTACTGCGGAATCCCAGGTAATGGGGAAGCTTACGGAAGGTTGGATTATCTCCCTGATTAGCTGGTTGAGGTACGATAATATTCCCCTTGCGGGAATTGAACAAGTAAGTCGAACTGCCGCCGTCAATGGTTATAATATCCCCTTTAACGCCTAATTGACCTAATAAATCGGCTGCCTCGTCCAGTGTGGCTTTGTTCACTGTCATAATCAACAGCAGTTCATCACCTTTAATACCATCAAAGTCCAGTGTACCGATGACATGATACCGATTCACTTGATTTTGGGCTAATACCTTAGCCGGATGATCGCTGTACTGGTAACTAACAATTGCATTTTTAACACTACTTTGGTTTAAAGGCGCACCATTAGTTGGGTCGTAATCTGTAATATAAGCCCCTTTATCATCCCAGACCAAAGCCTTCAAGCGGATATTACTATAAAATCTATCTGCGGGTTGGCTGACAGGTCCGTAGGGGCTATGTCCGGCAGTGATGACTTCGCCATTGAGTTTAATGGGAAAGGATAGCTGTGAACTGGCTTTGTATTGTTCAAAAAAAGAACAATTGATCACAGAAAAAACGGCGTCGCTGTAAAGTTCTTTGTATTCCTCGGTAACTTCCTCAAACAGCTTCATTTTAAAAAAAGGGCTGTAATACTTACCTTCCCCCTGATAATATTTCCCCTGGCCTAGACCCATATCATCGACCTCTCCGACCAGTTGGTCTATTTGCATTTTGTGTAGGTCAATTACTTGCAGATAGGCTTCGTTACCATCAGTTCGTTGTTGTTTATACAAAGCTGCGCCGTCTATAACCTCAAGAGGCTGGTAAGAAGATGGAGGAGTGAAGGCTTGGACAATCCAAAGGTTACTAATAATTACAAGAAAGATAGTTACAAAAAACAAATGAAGGATATTTTTTAAAGCGTTCATGACCCTTTTATGCTTGTAACGATCGCTTCTCCTTCATTGAGTTAGAAGTGATCGAATTTCGTCACTCATAGCGAGCGCTTCCAAATCAATAGACCT
>NZ_DATNPA010000217.1:0-8551 GCF_036703385.1 Allocoleopsis sp.
AACCCCTCTAAGATACCAGGTGGTTGGGTCGTTGGCGTTGCGGCGCAGCAGTAGCTGATTCTCTGCTATCCAAGCCTTAACGGCTTCTTTGTCAGGAAAGGACAGTTCGATCACAGGATACTCTAGACTATTGCGGCGGCAAATCGAAAAGCGGTGATGGCCATCGATAATGATTCCTTTCTCTTTCCAGAAAACAATCGGGTCTCGACATCCTTCACTCAAGATGCTAGCTTCTAAAGCCTTATACTGCTTCTCAGATAGCGGGGGAATTAAGGACTCTAGTTCTGGATCGACTGGGGCGCATTGATGAGATAGGGAAGGTAAGGATTCACAAAAAGGTAAGGGAGTTGTTAGCGTAGCGAGCCGAAGGCTGGGAGATTGGGGAGAAAAACCTTCTCCATCTTCCTCCTTCACCAACTCTTCCCCACCCTCTTCAATTTCTAGATGCGTCCGGTTAATTTTAGTCCGGGCTGCTGGAAACTGGAGAGTTTTTAAGTCTGACTTCATTTCCATCACAGCACCCCGAAAGCTCTCGAAAATACTTTTCGCCAACAATGGCGGTATAGCTAAACCAAGCAGAGGTCCAGCATCCTTCATCTGATTGGGAAGCTTATAGTCATCGGGAAAGGATTGAAGTCTCGCGATCGCACGGGGGGTTAACCTTCGCACATCTCCACCTGGGAGTACAATGTTGAGGCACTTGTTGCGATTACTGCGTTTCCCGTCTGTCCCAATGGCAGCTTTAATCGTGAAACAGGGTTGGGAAGCAAGGCGGACTTTGGGCTTAGAGTTGCGGTAGCCAGTGCGCTCAACAAGCATTGCTTCTCCAGTGTCTAAGGCTTCTACTACTTTTTTTTGGTCAGGTAGCAAATCGCACTGCGGTAAGTCCCCAATTAAATCTGCGATCGCCTCATACCAAGAAGGTGCCGGAGTGCCTGGGCGTACTCTCATCGGTGGCACGCGGGCACCTTTCAAGGCACGAATAATCAGACGTTCTCTCTCTTGTGGCACTCCATAGTCAGAAGCCTTGAGCACTTCAACCGTATACTCATACCCGCTGCACTCTAACGTATGAGTCAGAATCGAGTAGGACTCACTCCCTTTCCACAAGGGTACGTTCTCTATCACCACCCCGTCGGGTTGCAACTCTCTAATTGCTTGTCCAGAAGCTATAGCGGCGTTGATGTCGCCTTCGTCCTCGGCGACTCCAGAACTGCGGCAGGCAGCAAAATGCGAACACGAAAGGGTAATTAGGAGAAAGTCAGGGCGAGGTAAGTCAGCAAATCCCTTAGCTGCTACTTCTTGAACCGTTTGACGAATAACAGGACAGTTGAAATTTTGTTCGTAGCTATCGGCTAAGGCAAAGCTTAGTTCGGGCTTGTTGGGGTCAAAGTCAATCGACCAAATTGGAGTGATGCCAGCTAGAAGTGCTCCCATTGCGCCACCGCCACCACCTCCCGCGATGCAGGCAACCGTCAGGGCTTTGGTTGAGAGTCGGGGAAAAGAGAAATTCTCAACTTCTTTGTAACTAACCTGGCTAACCCCTCTCAAGTCGTCAAACTCCTTTTTCCTCTTTTTAAGATTTTAACACTTTAAGTTAATGCGTTACATTCTTATCTCCAAGAAAGTTTGGGCTGTATGCAATGATCAGAAGTGTCAAACTCTGAACGTGAAGAGCAGCACATTGTTCGCTGGCGTGGCGCTTGAGTGCGAGTCTCTCAAGTCGTTCGCTCTAGCGATGTGTGCCTGTTGTTCTTTCACCTTGGAGCTTTCAAAATGCCCTCTTTATGAGAGTCTGCTTAGGCAATGTCTACTTCTGCTGGCTTCTTGACTGAGCCAACCCCTGTTACTAGCTGTATTGAGCAGCGAATGCACTCCTACGGTTTGTCTGCTTACGGGGTGACGAAACTCATCTGCTATCTGCGTGGTGAGACAAACTACCGCAGCCTGCAAAAGGCAGTGACAGACGCTCTTCATGCCATAGAACGCTCTAAATTGCCGATGGTTTTTGACATCGTTACGGCTTTAGGGGGAGAGTTCGCAGTGGCTTGGCCGGGAAAACCAGTGCTTTATATAAAATCGCCAGAACAACTCAGACAGATTGTGCAGGGTTTGGCGGTTGGAATAAGAGTTTCTCAAATCGCCTCTGCCGTATCCATCCGTCGCGGCGTAAAATCAGGTTATCAGAGCATCCACAGCTCGATTTCCAAGTCGCTCCGGTCTCTGGATAGTTCGCAGTTTCTTCGCGTGAGCGAGATTATTGAGGTACTCGGTGGAAAGCTATTCATCCGGTGGCAGACAGTCGAGCTCTCTGGTTCGTCGAAGGGCCAGCTCCTTGGCACCTTGATTCCTCTGGTGGCACCTGGTCTAAACCTGATTGAAGAGCAGGGCAACCATTTGCTGCTTCCCTTGCCGTTGGTTGCAGAGTTTGAAGAACATTTAGGTCTTCATGTTGTGACAGAACTCTGGAAGATTACCTCAACCGCCACTGAAGCCGACTAACTAAGAAGCGCGGGAGCGATCGCATCCCCTCCTAAAGGACATTGCAACGAGCCGTGAAAAATTCCGCCATTTCTCGCTGCTCGTCAAAGAATTAATTCATTCCGCTAGAATCGGCTCCCATAATCAAGGAAAGCAACACGCTCTCAGAGCCAGCGATCGCAAAACATCTTCTGGGAGAGTGGGCAGACTGGATGAAGAAGCGTAATATTATCCCACAATGTTCAAGCTGAAATCACCAGGTTTATCTATTATTGCCGCCTCGGTCGTCTTAGGTAATCAAGCATTTGCGTCTGTTCCCGATTCGTACTAGATATGTTTTGAGAGAATTAGAAAAAATAGAGCTTTGTAGGTGACAGCAAATCAGTATGAAGTCATTCGTCTAACAAGCGAACAAATGAGTCAGGCTCAAGAAGAAGTGATGGGGACAAGAGTAAAATTTTGGTTTGACCATCCTCAATTGGGTCATTGTTTGTTCAAATATATTCGCCCAGATACAGGAGAAGATTGGTCAGAAAAAATTGCCTTTGAGTTGTGTCAGCTTCTAGATTTACCCTCAGCTCGGTATGAGTTGGCAGAAACGGCGGATGGTGACAGAGGGGTTATTGGAGTCAATTTTTTAGGGAAGAGTGAAACTTTAGTGCATGGTAATGAAGTCCTCAGTGGCATGAATCCCAACTATCCGACTTTGGCTAAGTATAAAGTCTATCAACACACAATAGGGTTTGTTATGGAGGCAATCCAAGAAAATTCTGTTGGTTTCCCCCCTATTTGGAAAGTGCCTCATAGTTTTACAGATGCTAGAGACTTGTTTGTCGGTTACTTACTGTTAGATGCATGGATTGGTAATGGCGATCGCCATCACGAAAATTGGGGATTTATACATCGTCAAAACTTTCAATCAAGCATTTATCTAGCCCCGACTTACGATCACGCCTCTTGTCTGGGTCGTGAACTTTCTGATGCCAAACGTCAGAAGCAGCCTGTGGAGTCTTACGTAAATCGATGTCGGTCAGCTTTTTACCTAAACTCAGAGGACAGAAAACCCCTGAAGGTATTGGAACTATTTGAATATGCCGTTAGACAATATCCTCAAGCGGGTCAGGAGTGGCTCAGTCGTCTTGAGCAAATTTCCGAGCAACAGATAGACTTGATTTTACAAGCATTCCCAGCGGGTCGCCTCTCAGAGGCGGCAGCCAACTTTGCTTTCAAAATTTTGCTCACTAATAAAGAACGATTACTATCTCTCTCAAATTCATGAACGCTACTCCCCTAAAAACCTTATTTTTAGCTTGGCAAGATTATCAAAGTCGGTTGTGGTTCCCGGTGGGTCGATTGACGTTTGATGGGGAAGTTTACACTTTTGTTTATATCAAAGGGGCAAAGCAGGCACAACAGGAATGTGGGTTTGAACCTCTAATGTCTTTTCCTGAGTGGAATCGAGTTTACCGTTCGACGGAGTTGTTTGCGTTTTTTGCCAACCGGGTTATGCCGCGATCGCGTCCAGATTACCAGAGTTACCTAAGTCGGTTCAATTTATCAACCCAGAATCTTGATTTGATGGAGTTTTTGGGACGCACTGAGGGAGAGCGACAAACAGATAATTTTAAGGTTTTCCCTTCCCCCCAGCCTGATAATAATGGGCAATACCACCTTTTTTTCGTGGCGCATGGTCTGCGGTATTTACCAGAGTGTTCCGTGCGACGTATGGAGCAACTAGAGGTGGGCGAACCTCTGTGGTTAGCTCACGAGTTTCATAATCGTCATGACACTAAAGCTTTAACGCTGAACACGGAAGATCACCATATCCTGGGGTATTGTCCTCGCTACTTAGTAGCAAATGTGTTTGATATTTTGATGCGCGATCCGAAATTGGTAGAGGTGAAAGTAGCAAAGGTAAATTTGCCTCCTTCACCGCTCAAGTCTCGGTTACTGTGTGAGATGACCTATTCAGGCTTTGAGGGATATATGCCATTTGCTCAGGAGCAGTATCAGCCGTTGATGGAGGAAGATAAGGCGATTGGCTTGGCTACAAGCGTTGGCGATCGCTCATATGATTAATTCTGGAGCATACAAAGTGGTGAGGTCATCCCAAATTCCCTGTTCAGTTTGGAGTGCTTCGGCATCCGCTAGTTGAAACTCAACATGGCTTAGAGCCAATGCTTCAGTAACCATTGTTTGATACAGTAATGCTTTGTCGAACGATGGAATCTCTATGTCCCAGGTATCGCTCCCCCCATCGCTCCATCCCGACCTACCCCTCACCGCTCTTGCGCCCATGCAGGATGTGACAAACCACTGGTTTATGAAGGTCATTGCCCATTATGGCAGTTCTGACTACTTCTTCACCGAGTACTTCCGCGTGAATGATACCTCACGGCTCAATCGTAACATTCTGGCAGCCATCACCGAAAACAACACGGGTCGCCCCATTTTTGCTCAAATGATTGGCGAAAGCATTCCAGACTTAGTAAGAACAGCAAAGGAACTCTGCAACTATAATATCGCTGGAGTTGACTTGAACATGGGCTGTCCAGCACCTAGAATCTATCGCAAAAATGTTGGAGGTGGATTGCTACTTTTCCCCGATAAAGTGGATCGGATTTTGGGAGAACTGCGGCAAGCCGTCAATGATCGACCTTTGACTGTCAAGATGCGTGTAGGCTTTGAAAATACAGAGACCTTTTACGACATCCTAGATCTAATTAATCGCCACAGCATTGATTTGCTCTCTTTGCATGGTCGCACGGTGAAAGATATGTACCACGGGCCAGTGAAATATGATTTGATTGCCTCTGCGGTCAAACGGGTTCATTGTCCAGTGCTTGCCAATGGCAATATCCACTCAGCGACAATGGCAAAAGAAGTGCTTTCTCAAACGGGCGCGGCGGGAGTGATGGTAGGACGTTGGGCGGTCGGGAATCCTTGGATTTTTAATCAAATTCGGCAGGCTTGGCGAGGAGAGACGATCACGCCCGTTCCTTTAGTAGAGGTACGCAACTATATTGATCGTTTATGGCAAACCCCCACCGCAGCAACTATGCCAGTGCGATCGCGCGTAGGCTATCTCAAAATGTTCCTCAACTACATTGCCCTAAATGTTGACGCTGAAGGAGATTTCCTGCGGCTGATGCGACAGACGCAGACCGAGATAGAACTGCTTAACCTCTGTGATCGCATTTTCCTTGCTGATTTGACGAAAACTTTAGCCCTAGCACCCTCCTTGAGCGTCTAGCTACCGTTCAATTCTTACCTAGTAGTTGAGACAGACAGCGTGACGGGGAACAGGGAAAGGAATTGATGGTTTTCCCGACAACCTAACAATATGCAAGGTAAAGATGCGCGTTACCTTATCTCAAGCGCTGTACGTCGAATAGCTTCAAGAACACCCCATAACTACCGCCCTCAATTCCTGTCGCACTTCCTCCGGCATCACCTCAACTATCCGGCTCAAGAGTCGAATTTGAGTTAGAAGGGGAGAAGACTGAAGAATCCTCAAAAAGCCTTTAATCCCGTAAGCTTTCACAGCCATTCCAATTTCAGAGAGTGCCTCATTAACAACCAACGGTAAGTAAGTTTGGGCTAGCCATCTTTCTTCCTCAGACAAACCCGAAAAATTATTAGTTACGCTATTCAAGCCATCTAATAGTGCTGCTAATATTTTTCTGAGGACTCCCCAACCCCCAAACTCAGCCGCAATCTGGCTCAATCTCCCTTGAGTGATGTCAGCTTCAAGCGCCAGTTTCTGTTGGGTGATTTTCTCCCCGCTTACGGTTAGCTGCCCAAAAGCCTCCTGAATTTTCCAACGGGTGATTTGAAGAGCAGTACCCGCTTCAGGAGTAATCAGAAAAGCCTCTACCTGCTCAACAGGCATACCCAAAAAACTCAAGTCATAGTCACCCACAAAGTAGAATGCCAGTTGCTCAGAAGGGCGGATAAGCGATCGCAACCTCTCCATCGCTTGCTCTATATCTGCCTCTACATGAGCATCTATAAAGCGCTGTAAGCTTTCTAGGGGGAATTCCTCATTAAGCGAGGCATAACAGCCTGTAAGCGTCTGATAGAGCGCTTGCAGATAACCAATGTTCTGGTAGGGGATGCCAAATACAGCCAGGGCAGAGCGATTCTGAAATTCATTAGAGCCGCGCAGATTGACAAACCATTGCCCGTCCCCTTCATCCGCTTGAGCTTTCCAATCGCCAAAAGCAATATCAGGGTGACGCCGCAATAACTCAGTCCTGAGCGCTTGCACCCGTATTTTCAGTCCATTAGACCGCTCTTTGCCCAATTTGCCCATCCCAGTGATTTGAACAATCCTGAGATTGTGGCGAACGGGATACCATTGTTCAATCACCAGGATTTCTTCTGGAGCGATACCCACAAGCAGCCCCAACCGTTCTGTTGATATCGTACCGTCGAGATAGATGTTAAACTTCAATGACTTAATCACATCGGTGTGACGAGTGCTTCTGCTGAAAATGGTTAAGCGACCGAACTCGCACCGCAGCGCTCCAGGAAAGCCATTCCACACTCTAAGGAATGGTACGAACCAGTTCAAGAGAACATTTTCCAGTCCGGTTGCCGCTTCCCGATAAACGTCTTTAGCAAAATACTCTCGCACCAGCCGACGCATCGGGCGAGAAATACTTTTATCAAAATCAATGCGATCGGGTTGATGGATGAAGTCGAAGTCGGGCTGTAAAATTGTCTCTAACTGCTGGATAATCTGTGTCAGGTTTTCTGGCTTTTCGGGTAGCAGCGCCCGGATAGCCGCATCATCAAAGCCATACCGAGAGGGAGGCTTCAGTTGTTGGTTAAACAGCGGTGTGAGTGCCAGCGCCAGCGGTTTAAGCAACGAATGTAACTCCGGTGCTTTGCGTTCCAGTTCCCCCATCACCCGTTCAAAATCGGCAAGCGTAGCCGTGACGCTTTCCATCGGCTGAATCAGCGTCCCAGCTTCATCCCAGAACGCCCCGTTTTTCTCGTAAGGGAACTCAATCGGCGTCGGTGCTGAGTCGGGGTGAGCGCGGTTGCGAGATGATTTTAGCGCATTTTTGCGTTGGTTCCTGAATCCGTACCCCGCTCCAGATGAACCCTTACAAAGATTGTTCTGCTTGCAGCCAGCACAGATAGGCGACTCTTGCGAATTCTCAGCGCCTTTGATATTGTTGTCTCGCATCAGTGCAAACAACGGCGCTCTATGGCAGTTCCCTTGGGTGTCCGGTTCCTCCCCTGGCTTGGGCCATACTACAACGTTCTTCCCTAGTGGCGTTTGACGGGTACGGTCAATCTTCATGCCAGCATTTCGCACGGGCAAATCCGTGTAGTTCTGCTCAATGACGCCAGTAGTGGGATTCCTGTGGTCTAGAGCAAAATACCACAGCTTCTCCACTGCAAAGGCATCCGGTAAAGCAATCCCTGCGGCGTGCGATTTACCCAGCCCTGGTGCTGACTTATCTAAGATATGCTTCCAACCTTTAGCTACGGCTTCTTGCCAGAGTTGCAGGCGCTGCCCCTGATGGAAAATTATCCTGGGACAATCCATGTCCTGATACTCAAGTGGTGTCGGTAGCTGACCGGGAACATAGCTTAGAGTACCTGATGGAGGGAAGGGAGTCTTGGGTTGAACTGGTTCGTGTCGGTTAACCGAAGTGGATTTTTGTGACGATTGCAGCCCCTGGCGTTGCGGAACTTTGCCAAAGCCAATAACGCGACGCTGGATGAATGATTTTGTCTTCTGAAAAAGATTGACGATTTCCTGGTAAATTCGATTAGGGTTATGGGCGATCTGCTCGAATTCAGCCCAAGTAATTTCTTCAATCTCCTCTCCCCTGCCCGCTGCCAGCAGTTCGTCGGCGTCTAAATCGGCATTTTTGTCAATTTGGTTCCACCAGGCTACCTTGAGTGTGTAGTCCCAGCGAGTAACCAGCTCTTTAAGCCGTCGATATTGTCGCATCACATGGCTGTTACTGATGGCACCCGCATCGGGATAGAGGGTAAGCTGCCGTGTCCCTAGTTCGGCTGATACGGTATCGAGGTATGCTTTTAGTGT
>NZ_DATNPA010000218.1:0-17630 GCF_036703385.1 Allocoleopsis sp.
CCACTGCCTGAACCGTTGCGCCTGAATGTACCAATGAGAGGGAATTAAGGCACCAGCTAAAAAGCGATCGCGCGTTGCAGGGTCAAAATCTTGAGGGCGCGATCGCAAGTTAGTAAAATGCAGATTTGCCCCCTCAGACGCTGTAATAATGTACGCGGCTGCCCTACCGCGATGGGCTTCCGGTATTGTAACAGTTGTAGTAACATCGAGTGCCTGCGCCACCTTCGCAACCGCTTCCAACGCTTCGGGTTGTGCACCGGTGGCAAAATAACCAGAGGCTTGTAGACTCGCTACCCCTGCGCCATCAGCCACGGCAATTCGTAATCCTTCAATACTACGATTGAGCTGAGGCAAGCACAGTTCTGGGGAACGCTTGGTACAAACGAAGTCACTCTCATCCACTCCCTGAAGCACATCAAAGCTTGTGGCAATATCCCGCACGGAACGAGCAAAAGGCCCAATATGATCCAAGCTACTGGAAAATAACGCAACGCCCGATCGCGATAATCGTCCATAAGTAGGCTTCAAGCCGAAAACGCCGCACAGGGATGCGGGAACACGGATAGAACCGTTGGTATCAGTACCCAGCGTAAGAGGGACGAATCCCGCCGCCACTGCCGCTGCCGAACCGCCAGAGGAACCCCCAGCTACACGGCTGGGATCGTGAGGATTATGGGTAACACCGTAATGGTGATTTTCAGTCACAAAACCATAAGCATACTCATCCATATTTAGGGTACCGACTAACACCGCACCTGCTTGTTTTAGTCGGGCGACAGCCGTAGCATCCTGCGTTGCTGGGGGATTTTCGGCGTTAATTTTTGACCCGGCAAGGGTAGTTAAACCCGCGATATCGTAGAGGTTTTTAACCGCGAAGGGAACGCCTGCGAGAACGCCTGGATCGTTGCCTTGGGCAATTGTGCGATCGATTCTTTCTGCCTCTACCAGTGCTGTATCAGCAGTAACAGCCGTGAAACAATTCAAAGCCTCATCTTTAGCAGCGATTCGTTCTAAAGCAGCCGTGACAACCGCTTTAGCACTAATTTCTCCGGCGCGAACCGCTGTGGCAGTGGCAATGGTGTCGGCTTGTTTCAAATCCATTGATGTGCGGTAGAAATTAGATTTTCGTCCTAACAATAGGATAAAACGGCTGGTGAATTCTTATCGGTGCAGTTTTTAAGGATAACGATTACCGCCAAAAGCCTGTAGGGGCGTATCGCAATACACCCCTACGTTAGTTATGCAAATAAATTGCCCATGAATTGGTTGGTCAACTAAAGTCTATTTGAAAGGCTGAACGCTGAAGTATGAACAATTCAGGTGAATTAAACCTTTTCAAACCTTTTTAAACGAGCACTGATCGCACTTAACAGTTCCTTTCGGGTAAAAGGCTTAGTTAAATAATCATCAGCTCCTAGCTCCATTCCCAATCGCATATCATCTTTGGAGACTTTCGCAGTGAGAAAAATAAAGGGAATGTTGGCGGTAATTGGATTAGAACGCAGAGCTGTTAGGACGTTATGACCCGTTACTCCTGCCATTGTTACATCACAAATTACAAGATGTGGTAGTTCTCTTTGCGCTATATCCAGTCCCTCTCTCCCCCCTGAAGCGGTAAAAACGTGATATTTGTCTGAAAGAAGGTCTTCCAGATTCTCTCTAATTTCTTTTTCGTCTTCAATAACTAGGACTTTCAGGGAATTCTCGTTCATAAGTCAATCAAAGTTTTAAGTAGTACCCTCGAACGCTCTTAAATACCTTCCACGCTTAGGCTTTAGCTCATTGATCACCCTATGTGTATCAGGGGTCATTACCTCTTAGCTTTATGCAGTCTTCCTCCAAGTTAGCGGGTCATGAGAATTCTTGCTACCGAGAAAATACGGAATCGAGAACTTAGTTAAAGAGGGTTCAGTATTTTTACCTAGGATGACGAACGGAAAAACTTTACGGCTCAAATACTGGGGCAGCTTCCATCTCCTCAGGTAGGGGAAACTCCATCACCAGAGTTGCGATCGCGGCAATTTTGGTAAAGTTATCTACTACGCTGGGGCGGTACTCTGGAGCAAGTGGCAAATCAATCAATCGAACGGTCTGCTCAACATATTCCGTTAGATTGATGCTTTCTTCAGTCATGGAGTACTTGTCTCGTCTATAAGAGATTTCCGACAATTTTACTTTAAGGTTACCCTTTCAAGGTTACCCTTTCGTTCAAAATCACCCAGTTGGGTGAATTCACTGGGTGATGCATATTCGGTCTATCAATAGTAATCTCATAACTCCTATCAAAATCATTAGAAATAACCGGAAAAATGTTGATCGCGGCTGTAGCTCTAGGTGATGAACATAGAAGGTTGAATTACTCCAGATAATGCGAAACTTAGTTTACTTAATCAGTGGCATACTCATATTCAGCACATCTACGGCCTGTGTCTCTCAGGCAGAGCAACGAACAAATGTGGTAACCAATCCTAATAGTCCAACGGTTACATCTCTTAATGCAAGAGCCAATCAAACTCTTAGTCCAAGCACACAGTTAAAATCTAGGCCAAAAAAGAAAACTATCAGGGATGAATGGACACAGAGACAAATTCCAGTCAAGCTTTTTGGCATGGAGGGATTTCCCTTTACCACTTACTTTCCAGAAAATGACTTTGTTGTTGAATCTGGAGCATCTGGCGAAGGTATGGGTGTTTGGTTTTATTCCAAGGCTAGTGGTAAAAAATATGAGCCAGCTTACGTCCACTTTTTCTTTCCAGCTAAGCCACCAAACCTAGAAGGCATGAGAAGATCAGTGATTGGAAAGCGTGGTTTGATAGAAACCAATCAGTGGACAGTGAAAGGCCGTACTCAAAATGTACCCTATCGCTGGGCGAAAGAAAGAATTGATTTCGAGCAGCGTAAAGGGAATAAAAGTTTCATGGGGACTGTCTATATTGGGGAATATAAGGGAAAGGCTTTTCAAGTTACCGAGCATTTCCCCGCTGATTATGGAGATGGGTTTGCCCCTAGAGCCAGCATCATTTTAAAAGAATTGCAAGTTAAGGATTAGCTTCGATAAAGTATGGAGGTTAAATTTTAAAGTAGGGAAGAGAAAATTTGCCTATTTGATTTTAATTCCTAGTGGATATTCCACCCTTCATACTTTAAGTTCAAATTCTAGTTGATGACTTTTGAGAAAATCGTGGGTGAAATGGTCAACGATATTAGTATCATGCAGTTCTAGGTTATAAAAATCCACAGTATCATGCTCAAAATAAGGGCCAGCGTGCCAAGTCCCCATCTCTAACTTGATAAAGCAATTCCCTGGAATGTGGAACGCGGCTATATCTTCTACGGCGGGGTGGTCAGTTTTATGATTCGGAGGGGCAACTGCAATTAACCAGTCTTTGCCTTCGAGAGCACCTAAACATTGGGTGCATTGGGCATGGCGAGTAATTTTGTGGAACTTGCGCCCTTTTTGATGCAGCCGCATGATATAAAACCGAGGTGTTCCATTCTGGAGGTTTAGCTGAGCATCATCAACATCGTAGGATTTGCCGTCTTCACTAGCAAAGATAACTTGACCATAGCGTCGGAAGTTTTCGGGTGTCACCCATTCGGTTAGTAACTGTTGAACACTATTTTCTGCTGTCATGATTGACCTCTGCTATTTGACATTTCCTATGTTGTAATATTCCCTTACAACAAGGATAACTTACCTAGCTAAAAGTTGAGTATAGTGGAAATGCGATCGCATCGGTATTTACTGTACAGCTAATGACAATCATTTGTAAAATAATACAGCTTATTGCAAAATCACTAAAATCACTATGGAATGACTCGAAATATCAGTATTTTCTCCTTTTTCTCTGGAGCCGGTTTCCTTGATTTGGGTTTTGAATTGGCTGGTTTTAACCTAGCTTATGTCAGTGAGATTCACTCTCGTTTCCTGGAAGCCTATCGTTACTCTAGAGAATGTCTTAAACTACCTCTCCCTCGATATGGATATTATGGAGGAGAAGAGGCAGATATCATTCAACTTATTGAGGGAGAAAAAAAACTACGCCTTAAGGACTTGCTTCAAGATTGCCGTCAGATGAGTGAGCTTATCGGATTTATCGGTGGCCCTCCCTGTCCTGATTTCTCTGTAGGCGGAAAAAATCGAGGACGAGAAGGAGATAACGGAAAGCTTTCCGCCTGTTATGTTCAATTAATTTGTCAGCATCAGCCTGATTTCTTTTTGTTTGAGAATGTTAAAGGTTTATGGATTACTAAAAAACATCGCACTTTTTTTGAACACCTTAAAGGACAACTCATCGAAGCAGGCTATGTTTTAACAGAACGCTTAATCAATGCCTTAGAATATGGGGTTCCCCAAGATAGAGATAGGATAATCCTTATAGGTTTTCGGAATAGCCTAATTCAAGATTTAGGAATAAAACTGCTAAATCCAGGCAAACTGCCCTCAAATATTTTTCCCTGGAATAAGTATGTAAGATATTCCAAAGAGCAAGCTTTTTCTTATTCTTGGCCTACGAGAAATTTATTTCAGGAAAATTCTCTAATTCCTTGCCCTGATAAGATTCCTCAAGAATTAACCGTTGAGTACTGGTTTCAAAAAAATGATGTTCTCAACCATCCTAATGCTCAACATTGTTTTAAACCTAGAGCTGGCCTCAAGCGGTTTGCTACCGTTGAGGAGGGGGATGACTCTAAAAAGTCATACAAGCGTCTTCACCGATGGCGTTACTCTCCAACAGCTTGTTACGGCAACAATGAGGTTCATCTACATCCCTATAAAGTCCGCCGACTCTCAGTAGCAGAAGCACTGGCAATACAATCGTTACCGAGAGACTTTGTTTTGCCTGATAATCTATCCTTAAGCAATATGTTCAAGACAATTGGTAATGGTGTTCCCTATTTAGCATCGAAGGCGCTTGCCTTAACAATTTATGACTTTCTTGGAACAAATAAATGGCAGGATTCTTATTATTCAAAAATAGAGCAAAAGGGTTATATATACGGATTTAATATCACTTATGACCAAGTTTAATAAATTGCAATACTCGTCCAATCCAAGTTGAACGATGAGCCATTTCTGGACGCGTTAAAATACCTTGCGAAGGGCTAAATAAAAGGGCTAAAAAGAATAAACTAAACGTTAGTAATACAATGGCTGGGCCTGAAGGAATATTGAAATAATAGCTAGCATAGACTCCACCAATTGTGACAATCACTCCCAAGATTGCCCCCAGTCCCATGACTTGGTGTAATTCTTTCACCAAGAGATAGGCGGTAATACCGGGGCCAACTAGTAGAGAAATCACTAAGACAACTCCCACCGTTTGCATACTGCTAACAATGGTGAGAGTAATCGCAGCCATTAAACCAAAGTGCAGCAAATTAACCGGATATCCAAGGGCTTGAGCGCCTTGTTTATCAAAGGTGTATAATAGCAATTCTTTATAGAATAATTTAATTAATAGGAGAACAATAAGAGTAATAATTGCCGTGCGCTGGGCATCAGCTATTGTTACTCCTAGAATGTCGCCAAAGAGCAGATTATCCAGGTCTAATTTACTTTTTAATGAGGTAATTAGTGCAATGCCTAAAGCAAAAAAACTAGAAAATGTCAATGCCATTGCTGCATCAACTTTAACACGAGATTGGGTGCGAATCCAAGCAATAACAAAGGTACTGAAAAGACCTGAGATGAAAGCTCCAATTAAAATATTTATTCCCCAAGCAAAGGCGATCGCTAATCCAGGTAACACCGCATGGGCAATCACATCACCCAACAAAGCCATGCGCTGGACGATCAGATAAGTGCCCACTACCGGGCAAAGAATTCCAGTAAAAATTCCTACTGCGATCGCATTTCGGATGAATTCATAGCTTAGAGGTTCTACCAGCCAATTCAACATAACAAGTGGGTTGATTAACTTGGCCTTTAAATCTTCAATATGAGATATCAGCCGCGAATAATTCTTAATCTTAACAAAAATATGAAGTTTCCAACTGCTCATGGAGACGTTGTGCATTTAGCCCTTCCCCATAGGCACGTTGAATATTTTCTAAGGTCATCACATCTTGTGGGTAGCCATTAGCGATTAACTCTCGATTTAACAACATCAATTGGTCATAATTCGTCAAGGCTTCTCCCCATTCATGAGAGCTGACTAACAGGGTTTTTCCTTCTGATTTGAGTTCAGAGAAAATGTGAAAAAGAATCGCTTCTGTCTTTTTGTCCACGCCAGCAAGCGGTTCATCAAATAAGAAGAGTTCCCCTTGTTGTGCCAGCGCACGCGCCAAAAAAACTCGTTGCTGCTGTCCCCCTGAAAGTTCCCCAATCTGGCGGTGCCGTAATTCCCACATTCCCACGCGCTGGAGGGCTTCGGCAACCATTTCTTGAGATTGGCGAGACGGTGAGCGAAACCATCCCGTATGTGCAGTACGTGCCATCATGACCACACTCCACACGGTTATAGGATAATCCCAGTCAATTTGCGATCGCTGCGGCACGTATGCACAGCAACTCAATCGTTGTTTTAGCACCTGTCCCTTAAACTTCACCACTCCGCTGATCGCAGGCACTAACCCCAGCATCGCTTTAATCATCGTGCTTTTGCCAGCACCATTTGGCCCAATCAGTCCCACGAGTTGTCCGGGTGCTAAGCGAAAGCTGATGTTTCCTAAGGCTTGAAGCCCTCGATAGTTGACCGCTAAATTTTGAACTTCTAACATGATCAATCTGAATGATAATCATTATCATTATGTTAGCTTGTTCAAAGGCTAGTGATGTTAAAAAGCTTATTGTTTAAAACTTGTGCTGTAGCCAATGCTACGGTTTTAGCACTTGCACTCGGATTGGCTGGTTGTACCTCGAAGCAGGAGACAGCAAATTCTTCCCGCAACACAACAGCAGGCACATCCTCTGTACCCGTAAACAGCCAAAGAGCCAAAGTTGTTGCCACCAGCAGTGTACTTTGTGATATCACAGAAAAAATTGCCCAAGATACCGTTGACTTGACTTGTTTAATCCCTGCCGGTACAGACCCCCACGTTTATGCACCCAAACCTAGCGATCGCAAAGCCATTGAACAAGCGAACTTGATTCTCTATAATGGCTACGGTTTTGAAGCCGACTTAATTAAGTTAATCCAGTCCACCAACAATTCTGCTCCCAAAGTGGCCGTTGGTGAAATTGCTGTATCTAAACCCCTCAAGGGTGAAGAGCATGAGCATGAATCTAGGGAAAAAGCAGCAGTCGAGCAGGAACATGGCGAATTCGATCCTCATGTGTGGCATGATGCCAAAAATGGTGTTCGGATGGTCGAAGTTGTTCTAGATAACTTGAAAAAATTATCTCCTAAGGATGACGCCAAATATATCAGTAATACTGAAAAAATAACCCGTGAACTGACGCAACTGGATACTTGGATTAAATCAGAAATTAGTACGATTCCTGCAAAACAGCGCAAGTTAGTTACAACCCACGACTCGATGGGATATTATGCCGTTGCCTATGGAATTCCGATTGAAGGTGCGTTGCAAGGTATCAGCACCGATGAAAAACCAACCGCTGGACGAGTCAAAGAATTAGTGGATGAGATTAAGAAGGCGAGTGTGCCTACCATTTTTGCCGAAGCAACTATTAATCCAAAGTTAATTGAAACCGTTTCTAGAGAAGCGCAGGTTAATGTCTCAACCCACAAACTATTTGCTGATGGGCTAGGAGAAAGAGGGACAGTAGCTGACACTTACGAGAAGATGCTGATTGCCAATACTCAAGCAATCGTTACAGGACTGGGAGGCAAGTACACACCATTTCAGCTTAAATAGTATGGCTTGAGCGAGGTTTAGACGCAATCAGAGAGCCAATCTTTACCTGTATACTCAAACACATCCTGACAGTCTTGAGCATTAATGGGTCTACCTAAAGACTGATTAATAGTTTCTGCTAGCTTGCCTAAAATCTGATGGCAATAAAATGGCATCTGTGGAAATTATGCAATTAGACGTAGGATTTATTTTTACAGAGGAGAACAATTCTGCCGCAACAGACTATGCTGTTGTATTGGTAACCGCATCTTCTCAGGAAGAAGGGAAAGCGATCGCGCACGCTCTAGTGGAAGCCAAACTAGCCGCCTGTGTCACCCTCATGCCAGTGCATTCTATTTATACCTGGCAAGGTTAGGTGATGGAAGAGCCGGAGTGGCAGATGGTGATTAAAACCAAATTTGCCCAGTTTGCCTTATTAGAAGGCAAGATTCGGGAATTACACTCTTACGAAGTTCCTGAAATCATTGCGCTGCCTATTATGGTGGGTTCTGGATCTTATTTACAGTGGATTTCAAGTCATGTAGCCGCTGATTCCTGATAGAGATGTTTTAAATGTAGAACATCATTCCTTCCTGCTGTTTAGCTTTTCGCCGTTCATAGAGGTCTTGCAGCGTATATCTTTGCAAAGCTGAGTGAGCTACATCACGGGCTTCCTGCCAAATGTCCTGAATTACTTGACTGTCTGGTTTGTCGGGCATATTTCTTTTAACAGGTACATTCGGCTCTAAACCTTCTAGGCAGTTTAAAGCATCAAGGATGGTAATTTTCCAGGGTTGTCGTGCCAGAACATAACCACCTTTAGCCCCTCGTATGCTCTTAACCAGACCTCCTCGTTTTAATATTGCCATCTGTTGTTCTAGATAGCGATTTGGTATAGCGTGTAATGCTGCAATTTGCCGAATTTGCAAGGGTTCGCCGCTACTGTAGTCAGCGGCTAGCTCTAAGAGGGCAAAAAGTGCGTATTGAGATTTGGCTAAGAGTTCCACAAATAAACTCCAAAAGGCTCAAGCCACAGACTATTCATTGGGAGATTCCCAAGGTGTTGATTTATCTCTGGAGAGTTTGACTGGAACTAAAAATCTGTTTTAGCTTGACCCAGGGCTTTCCGATTGATTTCACTTTAGGTAAGAAGTTCGATAGAAGCAAATGTAGTTTTTTATTGTTTTAATAATATAAATTTATTGATTAGTCTCCAACTTCCCCTAGCTCACGCAATTCTCCAGGAAAGTCCTGAGTTGGCTGGGTTACAGATGAAAGAAATTTTTCAGAAGGATTCTCATCTGAGTAATAATCTTTAATCGGTCAAGACAAGCATTCTGGCTATCCATGTTTTGACCGATCGCACCCGGACACCTTGAATTAAGGAACAATATTGGTGAAAGTACGCTGGCTCTTACCTGGCTTAATGGGCGCTTTTCTACTCTGTACTCCCGCTAAAGCAGGTAGCTTAGAATCTTGGAACTTCAATCGCAATCTGCGTCAGCTCGATTTGACGACGGATGAGGGGGTTCAACCCAGAGTCTTTCTGATGACCAATCCCACCCGTTTAGTGATTGAACTGCCGAACACCACCCTGGCACGCTCTCAAAGCAATCAACGGGTTGACCCATTGATTAAGGAAATACGGCTAGGCCAATTTGACGCCCAAACTACCCGGATGGTGGTTGAATTAGCCCCAGGCTACACCTTAGACCCGACCAAAGTTCGGGTTCGCGCCGATTCACCGACCCGTTGGGTACTCCAGTTACCTAATCCTGAGCGGCTTACAAGTGATAACTCCCGTGAATTGGGCTCAACTGAGCCGATGGGTCAAACCCAACAGGCGATCGCTGTACCGCCAGCACCTCCCTCGCGGTTTGCCGGAGTCGTTTCTTTAGGCAAAGAAATGCCAGGACTTGAGCCTGAAATTAAAGCGTTGATGGCTCGCTATAGTTTCCTCCAGACGGGTATGTTTTTCCTAGATTTGGATACGGGAAATTATTTGGACATCAGTGGCGATCGTGTTTTTCCTGCTGCCAGTACCATTAAGTTACCCATCCTTATCGCCTTTTTCCAAGATGTAGACGCGGGAAAAGTCAGCTTAAATGAAACCCTCGTCATGCGACGTGACCTGATGACGAACGGTTCTGGAACGATGCAGTACGAAAGGGCAGGGACTAAGTATAGTATCCGAGAAACCGTGAACAAGATGATTACGATTAGCGATAATACCGCTACCAATATGATCATCGATCGCTTAGGCGGAAGGGCAAGGCTGAATCAGCGTTTCCAGAGTTGGGGACTTAAGGACACGGTCATCCGCAATATGCTTGGTGATTTTAAAGGTACCAATACCACCAGTCCTAAAGACTTAGTGCGGTTACTCACACTAGTCGCCAATCAAAAGTTACTTTCCCCACCGAGCCGGGAGCAGGCTTTAGAAATATTGCGCAATACCAAGACGAGAACGCTGCTACCGGCTGGTCTTGCTCCAGGCGCTGAGATTGCTCATAAAACTGGAGACATCGGTTTTCTCATTGGGGATGCGGGAATGATTGAGATGCCCAATGGTAAGCGCTATTTAGCCGGGATTTTCGTCAGACGCCCCTATAAAGATGTCAGGGGACGAGATTTTATTCGTCAAGTCTCCCATATTGTCTACACCTACCTGGAGAATCAGACAGCAGGAGTTCCAATTAATTCCTCGATGCGCTGAAGCAAACACATCAGTAGGGTGCATCTAGACCCACCCTACCCCTATTCTTTTTAGCGGATTCTACACTCACTGCCTGCGGACAGGGTTGCTGATTGAATGTATTGCGCAATGTTAATAGACTCTCCTAAAAAGTAAACTTCCGTGTCATTTGCTTCGGCTTTAAACAGAGAGTGGTAAATTAGTAATTGAAGCTGAAAAGCTTCTCTGACAGATACTACAGCGCAGTCCACGTTAGATTAAAGAGGTAAAGAACGCTGTTTAATTCAACGTCTGTCTCATCAAAAAACAACAGTAACACTCAACTGAACGCTGATATTTCCTCACGTACTTAATGGAGAGCGATGCCACTGGATATTTGATTCAGTGCAACTCTATCTAGAATGACTTAAGAGAGGAAGTCACTTGGTATTCAAGGTTGAGTGTTGTTGTTTTAAGGTTTTGACATTAGAAAAGCGCCCAAAATTGGGCGGACACTTCATGACTAAAATAATTTCTAATTCGTAATTCGTAATTAAAGACGGGTACAAGCCCCTGCGGAAAACCCCAGTTAGAAACCGGAGGAAGTTTACCAGGTTGTACTAACTCGACTATTGTTCGGGCAATAATCTGAACAGTTAATAGCTGCCTCTGTATTAGCTACTGAAGGATGCACTGTACACTTCAGTCGATAATCCGCTGTGAAAAACTGACAATGAGTACAGGGGATTTGATGCATACGTTTTGCGATCGCAACGCTATGTGTAATGGTTGACCAGATGGTTAAACCAGCGAGAAGGATTAACCCCCAAGTGAGGCAAAAGCATATCGGCACCAAATAGGGCTGGATGGTGTGAACCAGCGGCTGTAGCAATTGAAACATGGCTTGATTGTTGGTAGAGGAACCAATGAATATAAATTAAATTAATTTAATTTATAAGTTTTTGCAATAAGCTAAAAGAGCAAAACTACAACTTGTCGAACACTAACCTGACTTTTCACGTCATGTGGAAAAGTTCACGAAAAACCTAACCCCCTAACCCCCTTCCCACCTCCCCCTGCCCCCTCCTACGAAGAGGGGGAAAAGGAATAGATTTGTTGTTGGAAGGGGGAAAAATCAAAGCCTCTCTCCTTGTATGAGAGAGGTTTGGAGAGAGGTTTTGCACATCCCGTGAAAAGTAAGGAACACTAACCAGTAGACGGGCACCAAGCTTTCTGGCTCATACCACAAGAGGTTTAGAAATTTGATTATGCAAAAATCAATGCCTATTAGCTTACTTTTATAAATAGGTATCTATTCTTTATACTAAATTAGCCTTTGAAACTTCGTCTCATTACCCCATCAAGCACAGCACTGAGAAATCAAGGCCTCGATTCTTGGGTCTAGATGTGATGTTTTCAGAGGGAATACCGATGAAATTTCATTGACGACCTTCAGCCGTCGTCGGTACACCGCATGTAGCAGTCGGTCGATCAACTCTCTATCCTCTGGAGTGAGTGACTCTCCTAGCAGGGCAGCCATTAACCCATAGCGATCAGCCAGGGTAATTTTGCCGGAGTAGCTGACTTGAGCGAATAGCTCAGGGAGTGCATTAGGTAGAAGACACACTTGAGTGAACATCAGAAGTACCGTAAGGAGCATTCATCATCTCCGAAGATACTTGCTCCTCGCACCAGAAGAGAACGGCGAAATTCCTTAAATCAGATCTATAAAGCTACTGCCTATTTCCGTATTTTCTCGGATATCCTCTGACGCGGCTGGCGAACCTGAAGTCTTGTAATCGACACAGCGACAGTTTTTCTTGAAGGTTGGGTTCAGGGCTTGGCAAACAAAGCATTGAGACTTTGAATAATCAAGGGTGTGGCGCTGATGATAATCAACCCCGACACGAACAGCGTCATCACAGCATCTGCCCAAATCCAATGCAGTGCCCAAACGGCGATCGCAGCTAAGATTACACCAATTGAACTGGCTGCATCAGCAAGCACATGCAGAAATGCTCCCCTGAGGTTGAGGTCATGGTGACTATCTTTGTGCAGTAAGAAGATATTTACACTATTGACTCCAAGCCCTACACTTGCTGTTGCCAACATCGGTAAACTCAGAATTTCTATCGGGGGAGACTGGAGACGTTCAACCGCTTCCCAACCGATCCAAAGTGCGATCGCCACTAGTCCCAATCCATTGATCAGCGCCGCCAGTACTTCAACCCAATGATTTCCAAGCGCTGGCTCATGAGAACGGTGCCGCTGAGCGATCCAGTTTGCCAGCAAAGCCAGAAGCAACGCCAAACAGTCAGACGCTAGATGACCAGAATCCGCCAAAAGTGCAAGACTGTGGCTAAATAGCCCGACTGATAACTCTGCAACAGCAAAGCTGCAAATCAGAACCAGCGCGATCAGCAGTAACCTCACCTTACTCTCTTGCTGGGATGACTGACCCGTAGGAATTGTGTGATGAACGCAGGAAGCGGAGTGATGATGCATTGCAATTCGATGTGTCAGTTTTTATACGATGCACCGAGGTACCGCTCTAATCAGGTTAAATCACGCCAACTCAAAACTCAATTCCCGGTTGTGCTTTAATCCCCTGTTCCCGGAAAGGATGCTTAACGAGGGTCATCTCTGTCACTAAATCTGCGTATTCTATTAAAGGAGTGGGTGCCCCTCGACCCGTAAGGATGACGTGAGAATCAGCTGGCTTTTGTTTCAGCCCTGCCAGAACCTCCTCAACATCCAAGTAGCCCAGCTTTAAGGCAACATTCACTTCATCTAAGAGTACCAGTCGGAAGTCAGGGTTAGAAATAAACTCTAATGCCTTTTCCCAAGCAGCTTTCGCTTTTGCAATATCTCGCTCTCGGTCTTGAGTTTCCCAGGTAAAGCCTTCTCCCATCGCGTGGAACTCTAACTGAGGCATCTCTCCCGGTGCAGCAGATGTCCAGTGCTGCACGGCAGCTTTCTCCGCTGGTTCCCAAGCTCCTTTGATAAATTGTACGATCGCCACCCTGTATCCATGACCGAGCGATCGCAACACCATCCCTAACGCGGCTGTTGTCTTACCCTTACCGTTGCCTGTGTTGACGATAATCAGTCCCTTCTCTTTTGACGCTTGGGTCAGACGCTGTTCTTGTACCTCCTTCCGCCGCTGCATTTTCCGCTGATACTGCTCCGGCGTCAGTCCAGACGCTTCTGAAGTAGAAATATCTTTAGAGTCCAAGGTTTCGGTTGAGTCCGTTTGAGAGTTGATGTTCATTAACAACAAACCATAATGAATCGGGAATTAGGCACTCGGTGTGGGGTTTAAGGATTGGGTTGAACGTTAAAAGGTTAAAGGTTTGAACCAGATAGTTCTCATCGGCTTCCTCATCCCATTTAACCAGCAACTTGCTAACTTGCTACCTTGCAACTTATAATTGGTTGACTTGCAACTTATCAACGTTCAACTCTTCTCCCCAATCCCTAAGTTGCTATTTCATCCAAGAATAGTCCCAGGAAGGCTGCTCTATTTCTTCAACCCAGTCAATTTGATCGCTCAGACTGTCGTGAACAAAAGGCTTCTGTATATTTTCCATCCAGGAGAAATCCCAGTAAGGTGATTCTAGTTCTTCAACCACACGTACCATATCTCCCTCGTAGTTCTGATTCACTTGCATCGCTCTGGAGCGCAAATGAGCGGGTACATAACGCAGGTGAACCGGCAGTCCGTGCGCTAGCATAAATTCCGCTAATTGCTCGGAATGAATGTAGATTCCCTGGATATGAAGGTTGTGTAAAATTTCCTCAAATGTAGGCCATTGCTCATTTCCTTGTACGTGAGAAGACAACTTCATGCTATTTAGAGCAATAGAGAGGAGATCGCTGGATATCGATAACATTGGTTGCATTTAGACTGAGGTGTGCTGAGTCGTAAGTTATGGAAGCGACCGACAATGCGAAGTTCTATCGAGGAATAAAACTTAGCAGTGACTGCTGCCTTGATCCAAACCTTGGCTTTTACCAGAGGATGTTTTGAACCTATTTAGTTGTAAGGAAAACGATAATCAGCTTAAGAAGCGTTTTTTTAGGGTGAATGGGTTACGGCTGCTGTCAACAATTGCTTGCTGTGTGTTAGGGTTCTTGGACAGTACCGCGTCCCGTTGTGTTAACCGAGCAGCTAGGCGATGCCGTTGACTCAGCCGAGCAAGTGGCGCATAGCCAGACGTTAATTTGGAGCTAACAGGATGTAGCCCAGCGGAGCTAGCACCTATGGGCAACGCTACCTTCATGTACCTCGGTTGGCAATGGGGATGGTCAGAGCCGCGCTTTAACATCCGCTTCGTTAAAATTCATCTATTTGATGGACTAATTTTTATGATATCAGGGAAAATAACCCTCATCGAAGGAGATATTACCCAGCAGCGAGTCGATGCCATTGTTAATGCTGCAAACACCTCTTTACTAGGAGGTGGTGGCGTAGATGGGGCAATTCATCGAGCCGCAGGGCCAAAATTATTAGAAGAATGCCGACAATTGAATGGCTGTAAAACGGGTGATGCCAAAATTACCCAGGGTTACAATCTCCCTGCCGATTGGGTGATTCACACCGTAGGGCCAGTTTGGCAGGATGGAAGTCATGGGGAAGATGAGCGATTAGCTAGCTGTTATCGTCGCTGCCTAGCTGTTGCAGAGCAATATGAAATTCGCACGATCGCTTTCCCAGCCATTAGTACGGGTGCTTATCGCTTCCCGCCGGAGCACGCTGCCAAAATTGCCGTGAAACAAGTCAAGATGTTTTTGGAAAACAATTCCTCCATAGAGGTCGTCAGCTTCGTGTGCTTTAATCGTCAGACTTACGATTGCTATCGAGCGGCACTAAAAGAAATTCTGCTCTGGCAGGATAAAGAGTGATGCTGGTACTGCAACTGAGTCTGACGGCAATCCTGGCTTTCTACGTTGCCTGGAATCTGGGCGCTAATGATGTCGCCAATGCGATGGGCACTTCCGTGGGGTCGAAGGCAGTTACCTTACGGCAGGCGCTGATTATTGCTGGCATCTTGGAATTTACGGGCGCTGTTTTGTTCGGTCATGAAGTTTCCGCGACTCTAGCCACTGAAGTCATTAACCCTGAGTTGTTTGCCGCCATGCCTCAACTGTTAATTTTAGGCATGGTTTCGGTGTTAGTGGCTTGTGGTTTGTGGCTGCAAATTGCCACCAGTCGGGGTTGGCCTGTTTCATCGTCTCATGCGGTTGTGGGTGCGATCGCAGGATTTAGTTGGGTGGCAGCTGGTTTTGGTGCCGTGGACTGGTCAAACATCGGTGTGATTTCCCTGGCTTGGGTGGTAACACCTGTGGTGAGTGGTATTATTGCCGCTGGATTTTACAGTGTAATCAAGTACTCCATTCTTGATCGCCCCAACCCCATTGTTCAGCTACGCGAGTGGATTCCCTGGCTGAGTGCAACGCTTTTGAGTGTGTTTGGCGTGATTGTCCTGCCGACTCTTTTTGAGAAACCCGTCTTCCAAGCGTTGCCAGTTCCCGCTCATGACTTACCCCTTGCTACGGGTGCCATCGCGGCTGTTACTCTTACCATTATTAGTTGGCGAAAACTGGCTCGTTTTACGACCCTACCCAATCCGCAAGATTCTCCCATTGCCAATTCCCCATTCCCCAATCCTGTTGAACGATTACTCGGACGGTTCCAGGTACTGAGTGCTTGCTTTGTGGCTTTTGCTCATGGGTCGAATGATGTGGGGAATGCGATCGCTCCTTTAGCTGCGATCGCTTATATTCTGCGTACAGGTTCTGTTCCCCTATCTGGATTGAGCATTCCCTTATGGATTCTCGTCCTCGGCGGGGGGGGTATCGTTTTCGGTTTAGCGATTTGGGGCAAAAACGTGATTGCCACGATTGGGGAAAATATCATCCCACTCCAACCCAGTAGTGGATTTTGTGCCGAACTGGCTACCGCTACCACCATCTTGCTGGCTTCGCGCTTTGGGATACCTGTTTCTACGTCCCACGCTCTGGTTGGCGCTGTTGTTGGGATTGGATTAATTCAGGACTGGAAGAGTGTCCGCTTCCAAACGCTTCAAGGTATTGCTCTGGCATGGATTATTACTTTACCCATCGCTGCTGGTTTAGGTGCGATTATCTTTGTCTGTTTGCGTCTACTTTTCCTTCCAGGGTGATAGGGCAAGCTGGGGCTTGACATTGCCCTCAATTTTATGGTAATTTTCTCTCATAATAGGTAGAATGTGCGCACATATATAGCCCTTCTCGATTGGATGGGATACACTCTGACTTCTCTGGAAAACGTCTCTCCTATCAATACCCTGTGATATATGCGGTAGGGGCATGATATTGTCGTGTTCTTTTCAGGTTTTGCGATCGCATTCTTGTTCTCTTCTCCTCTTTTCTTCTCCCCCATTTTTAAGAAGGGTTGGGGGAATCTCACCTCACAGCTCAATCGCATAATAATCCAAGGGTGTTTTCCCTGCACCCTGAAGCCAGCGTGCGTCGGGTTTCCAGGCACCATTGAGTTCTTCGCGGCGGCGGGTGTAGACGGTGAGTTGGTTGTCTTCAATTTTCAGCAGGTTGTACTGGATTTGATGTGGTTCTCGTCTGTTAGTTCTCCGTCGTAATCGTCGCGGTCAATGAGTTTGTAGGCTTTTTTTGCTAGTTTCCAGTTGAGGTCGTGGTTGCCGGGAACGAGGATGATTTGGTCTGGGTTTAGGGGGAAGTCTTGGCGGAGGTTGTGGAGAAATTGTTCGGTGGCTTTGTATTCTTCCTCTGTGGAATAGTTGGCGATGTCAATTGGTTCCCAGTTGCAGCAAGTGATACTTGAGTAAATCTGCTAGCCATTCCATAGCGCAGTTACGGGGTTGAGCAAACCCCTCATTCCGCAGATAGGCTGTTAAAATCTCCTCTGCCTCTTGTCGGGAAATAGCAACTTGTAATTCCAATTCCGTCGCCTCCCGCCCCTGTGTCATTCTCCAAGCAAGATGCTGCAACATTAACTGACACCAGCGCCGCGACTCATCACTGATTGGGACATCCTGTTTCAGCTTGTCATAATAACTCTGAGCAAACTGACGAAACACCAATCCCAGATTTGGCGGCACCTTCCCCATCGCCTTAAATAGGGAACACAACATCCACA
>NZ_DATNPA010000219.1:0-16864 GCF_036703385.1 Allocoleopsis sp.
ACTCATCAGTTCTGGTGTCTTGATAACGTTGATGTAAATGACACGCGGCACAAATGCGCCAAATCCTTTGAGAATAATGGGCACTGCCATTTGACTCTCGGCAAACGTCGAGAGGGTTTGTTCGAGAACCGATACGTTATCCAGACGCCATTCAAAGGGCGGTTGCAGGGTTATGTGCGGCGGAGACTTCAGAGCATGTCGGCTATTGTAGTTTTTTGCGAAGTACTCTTTAATCTCTGTAGCGTAGTCTTGAATGTCCTGCGGCGGCAGGAACGCGATGAAAAAGCGACGTTTTGAGTTATCCAAAGCAAGAAAATCGCCGAATCACTAGACTTTCTTAAGTTGTACTATTATTCCAAAATCTAAAATGCCCTGGTTTGTAAAGATTGAAGAAGGCATCGTTGATAAAGCCACCTTTGACCAATATGTACCAGCACATAAAGCCTACGTGGAAGATTTGATTGCCAAGGGACACAAGGCGAAGACAGGCTACTGGGCAGAGAGAGGAGGCGGAATGCTCTTATTTGAAGCCGATTCGATGGATGAGGCAAAAGCGATTGTTGCCCAAGACCCGCTGATCCAAAACCATTGCGTCAAGTATGTCCTGCACGAATGGCGTCTCATTGTTGAGTGAGTGCCTCGCATATCCATGAGTCACACAGGACAAAATGATGTTATGATAATTATGACCTGGAACTATGCGGTTTCAACGCCCAGACCTTGTCAGAACCGGAAGGTAGCAGCAATACGGGATGCTTGAGGCAGGCGTAGTCTCCGGGTCACTTAGCTTCAAGGAGCAGCATTGTAAGCCTCCAACAGAGCTATTCCTAGTACTTATTAAACTTTTTTGTCAATCCGTCGATGTCTTCCTCAAGTTAGGTGGGCACTTCCCAATTTTCGCACCTATCCTAGAGAAATAGGGTACTGGCGTAATATTTGGAGAATTAATTAGAGTGAATCGCTTCGGAGATATTGTACAAAAAGCATTCTATCTAGGCGTTGGAGCCGTTGCCGCTGCGGGTGAAGAAGCTGGCTCAAGATTCTCAAAGCTTCGCGGTCAGGCTCAAAAACTAGCCGATGAACTAGTGGCTAAGGGAGAAATGACGACGGAAGAGGCTCGTAAGCTGGTTGACGAGTTGGTGCGGCAGGCGCAACAACAGCAACAAGTTCAATCGTCCAATCCGGTTAATAATGATCAGGTTAATACCCCCGCCTCTGAACCGCGCCTTATAGAAATTATCTCTGGGGATGAAGCGCAAGCCCCTACTGAAGAGGACAATGTTGACACCCTGCGACAGCAAGTGCAAGCCATGCAAGACGAACTACGCCGTCTGAAGCGCGAATCCTAAAAATAAATATAGATGCTCAGCTCTTAGACTAGCATGGGAGATGAAAGAGTAATGCGCTCAACAGCCTTACAGGCTGAGAAAGCAGCAGCCTCAGCTACTAGCAAACCCCTGTGGCCTGTACGAAAGCATCGAAAACTCTGATGGCGCAAGCTATGCCCTATCCTTCGGGAAACGGGTTTATCGCACCTCGCCATTCATTCAGGCTAGGATGGCTGTTCAGTGAACATGGGGTGCTGAATTATTGTCAAATAAAAGATAATCCTTGAGTGAATTTCCAACATGGAAGAGTGGCCCAAAGATATATTTGAGATTCTAGAATCAGTGACTGTGATGGTCGATGAATTTTTCCAAGGGGTCACTGAGATGGTTGAAGTCGTTGCCAATGAAGTGCAAGAGAGCATCGGCATCGATATTGAGCAATATTGGCAGGATATGTTTGAACCGATCAGCGAGATTTTTGCTGAGCTAGAAGAGATGGTCGGTGAAACGGAGCAGACTTATTATAGTTATCCTGTAGAACCAACAGTAGAGAAGAATCCTGCCTGCATCGGTTGTCATCATTACCACGGACAAGTGTATGGTGGTAATTTATTCATTTGCGCTATGCATCCCTACGGTTGGGAGGCAGAGAATTGCCCTGATTGGGAATCTTTTAAGTAATTAAGAACTCGCAATGAATCAATCTCTAACCCAAGAACAACTCTCTTCCGAAGTACAGACGCCAGAGATGAAATACGGTGAACGCGAGATTGCGGAGGGAAAACTGATTACGTTCCCGAATCCGCGTGTCGGGCGTCGCTATGATATCAACGTTACCTTGCCGGAGTTTACCTGCAAGTGCCCATTCTCTGGCTATCCCGACTTCGCAACCATTCACATCAGCTACGTTCCTGATGAACGCGTGGTGGAACTCAAGGCGCTGAAACTTTATATTAATAGTTACCGCGATCGCTATATTTCTCACGAAGAGAGCGTCAATCAAATTCTGGATGATTTTGTCGAGGCTTGTGAGCCTTTAGAAGCTACGGTTAAAGGGGATTTCTCGCCACGCGGGAACGTTCACACGGTTATAGAGGTGCGACACAAAAAACAGTGAGCAGTGAGCAGAATCCCCCTTTCTAATTCGTAGAGGGTTGTCCTCCAAGACCCAAAAATTGCAAAACAGTTTGCCACGCCTGCTGGTTAGCCCGTGCATGGGTTGCCATATCAACTTGAGCGAAGGTGCTGACGGGTAGGTATGGAATACCTATCCCATGTCCTGCCCCCTCTAAGCGGAGGTGAGTGCTTTGATAGGGGTGGTGATGCTGTTTGAGCCGTTCCAGTACCCGATCGCACATCTCGGTTGCAGGCCATATACTGTCGTTTGTGCCGGAAATCAGCAGGATTGACCCGGCAATCTTTTCCACTGGGATACTTGCTTTTTCCACAGTCGCCTCATCGTTCAAGGCCGCTTCACGCAATTGGCGGAGTTTGGACATGTCAATTGCCTGATTAATCCCTTGCTCAATCCTAAAAGGTACAAATGGCAACGGCTGTCCTTGGTAACTCCAAGAAGAGCGCGGCTTGTCAGGACGCAAGCGAAAGCTTTCCCACACGACGGCACTAGGTGCGATCGCAACTACGCGCTTAATCTCCGGATAGGTTGCCCCTAGCAGCAACGTGAGTTCACCCCCCCTAGAAACACCTATTGCTGCCAAATTGTCAAGCGTCACCCGATGGTCTACCTTCAAGCGATTGATGGCTTGGCGAAAATACTCTAGCGGAATCTCCATCAGTTCATTCGGCAGACCAAATTGACCGCGCCTGTCAAAATAAGCAACAGCGATCGCTGCGCAACCGTGAGAGGCCAGAAGCGCCGCGACTTGGCTCGACCATCCGAACCCTCCATTGGAGCCACTAATCACCAGTGCAGCAGGATTTAGCTCTTGACCGGGTGGTATGAACAACTTGGCGACCAAACCATCATCACAAATGTCGATGCATTCAACTCCATCCGCGAGAAACAATCGCTCTACGGTAGTCGAAGCCACAATTTGACTTTGAACCTCGGCTTGCAGCGTTACAGATAGTGGCTTCAGCGACTGCGTCGTATCATACAAAAATGGTGGCATAGCCTTGGAAGACTCTTCAATTACCGCTTGTGCAGACCAGAAAAGCCCCATCGGCTCGACTTCGGCATAGCGACCTGCTGTTGGTCTACTCTTAGAAAGCTCGACAACCCCTTCCTGATCAGAAATAAATTCAGCATGGCTAACCCACTGTTGCCCAAGGTCGTCTTGGAACTGTAACCTCACCAACACTGAACTATCTGGAGTCAGCTCTCGAAGCTTGATGCTGAATGGTTCGTCAATCAAAGCCCTTGGCTGACTAATCTCGAAGTATGACATCGGGAGTTACCTCCAACTCAGAAGTTGTGATCGAATCGATGAGTTGAGCCGCTAACCTTATGCGTCGTTATACAAGTTGCATTCAAACGTATATCTCTCTGTTTCTCTTACCTCAGTGCCCTCAGTGCCTGGAGGGGTTTGTTAAATTCTCAGTTAGATTGCAACTCAGTATTAGTTCCTATCTTCGTTCAAGCCATTAGTATTATTCTCTGGAGTTGCAGATGGCGATGTGGCTGAAGTTGGAGTTGGGGCAGGCGATCGCACGTCATGTCCACTTTTTTGCGATCGCCCAGAGGGCAGCGCCAAAGGCGATCGCACAGTCTTGGGTTTGCTAGCTGGCGCAGAGGTGGGGGAAGCTTGAGTCCGTGAAGGAGCAAAGGGAACCACGGGTGTTGTGGGAGTGAAGGAAGATGATTTCCTTAAGGTCGGTACACTCAAGGATACAGCAACACCCAAAGCGAAAAAGGCTAAAGCTAGGGACGTTATAGCAATAATTAGAGGTAGTTTCGACGGCTTCTCATCGTTCCGACTCATCGCCAACCCTCCCCACTATTCATTAATAAATTAATTTTGACTCACCAGAGAGTCTGTGGCTAAGGTTGGAACCTCTGGTGAGGGTGCCTGACCATTCAATTGATCTAACATCTCAATCACTTCCCGCTCAAATGCGACTTGCGCCCGGTTGGTTCTACCGCCTACGTAGAAATGGTCACCTTTTTGCAACGCCCAAATTTGAGAGTGGGAAACATAACTCATCATGACCCCCAGCATCAGCAAGCCAAAGCCCGTATAAACCAATGGAATACCTGGGTCAGATTTAATCTGTAAGCCTGTGCTACCGATAACATCATTAACTTTCAGGGTAACGCCATTCACCTGTGTTGCCATTCCCGGTCGAACCGTAGACACCAACTTCCCAGAGGCATCGTAAACCAGTAGCGTTCCCTGCAAGTCTCTTGCAAGTACCGAGGCACCTTCGCTCATATCTGGTTTCGTGGGAATCCAAGTACCCCAGAGGCGTCCCTTACCCTGAGTATCTAGCTGCGCCATTGGGATTTGGAAAAGTGGGCTATTGTTTAACCGCACTTTAACCGCAGCAATTCCCCAGTCGGTTTGGTACATCGTCACTCCCCGATAACGCAGGGGTTTGTTGACATAAATGGTTTGCTTGTCCACCTCCTTTCCTGCCTGATCCAGAACGGATAGATCGGAATAAAACTGGTCAATGCCCCCTTCTGGGGTGTAGTCAATCCAGAAGCGATTGACCCGAACTGACCAATCACTCAGGGTTTTTGGCGTAGCTAAGGGGCCAGCATCGAGAATATTTTTGATTTGAAACGTGTTACCACTGGCAACCATTTCCTGAGCCATGAAACCCGTGAGCGCCCCCCAAATCGAACCTGCCAGGATAATCAGCATACTGGCATGAACAACGATAGGCCCGATGCGTCCGATGATCCCCTTGCGGGCGTAGAGAGTCTCGCCTTCTCGAAACACTTTGTAGCGTCGCTTTTCCAGCAATGAGGTCAGGGAATCCAGACTTCCAGTTTCGAGTTCAGCACTGAGGGCGAGTTTTTGAAACTGGCGCGGTTCTTTGTAGAAGTTCCAGCGACGAGCAGCTTTCAGGGCGGGGAACTGGTGAGTAAAAGTACAGGCGGTGAGGCTACTGCCGAATAAAATCAGGATTGACAAAAACCACCAAGTACGATATACGTGGTCTAAGCCCAGGGTTAAAAGGACTTTCCAAGAGAGGAAACCGAATAAGGCTGGGTCTTCTGGGTAATTGGCTTGGTAAAAGGCGAGGGACTGACCCTGTTCAATGACAGTACCACTGATACTAAAAAGTGCGATCGCAAGCAGCAGAACAATCGCCAGCCGCAAGTCACCGAGTACTGACAACAGCTGACGCCAGAGATTAGGGAATGATGGATTTTTTAAAGTCATTTTTTATAAGAATCCGCCCGGAATTCGAGACAGTAAAGAAAAGACGCCAAACCCTAGCAGTAAGGCACCACTAACAGGTGTAATCCAACCCGACCACTGGCGCAACTCCAATAATTTTTTAATGGAGGCGGTAAAGGTACCAGCCAAAATCAACGGCGCGACGTAACCCGCTGTATAAGATAAGAGAAAAATACCACCTAAAACCAAGTCTTGTGTTTCTGCAATCCAAGCCAGTAAGGTAGCTAAGACAGGAGTACTGCAAGGAGAGGCGACTAAGCCAAAGGTTAAGCCGATTAAATACGAGCGCAAGCCTTCAGGCCAGTCTTTAGAAATCCACTCCATCCCGCCCAAGGAGGGAAGTTGCAAGGGCAAGATTTCGAGTAAGTTCAGCCCCATGATAATCGCAATCAGGCTGACAATAATCGGCAATCCTACTCCGACTTGACCGTAGACTCGCCCTAAAGAGGCTGCTAGAATTCCCAATGCGGCTAACGTGGTTGCTAATCCCAGGGCAAACCATGTGGACTGAGTTGCAGCTTGGAGACGCCCTTTTGCTTCGTAGCCACCGATGTAGCCGATGGTGATGGGTAGCATGGAGAGCATACAGGGGGTGAGGCTGGTAAGCAACCCGGCTGTAAAGATAATGCCGATGCTGAATCCGGTGAGGTGCAAGAGTTGGGAGGAGACGAGATTATCGGCAAATTGTGCGAGTTCGTAAAGTCGAGTCGAGAGTGTTTCTAACATGCTGGCACTGGCTGGTGAAATAGCCCGTTCTGCTTGAATTTTAACGTACACAGGGGTTAGGGGCAGGCGATAGGAACTTTGAGCATCGTCTGCTCCTTCTTTTGTTATTTCCGGGCAAGAATCATGATTTTTGTAGGGGCCTTAGCGGAGCGTCAGCCTTCTTACTGTCAGCTTGAAACAAAGTCTAGATTGCCTTGAGTGTGAGCCAGCTCAATTTTATCTAATCGTCCGTTCTAATCCCGCCACAACACAATTCCACCTAACAAGCCATTAATATTTGGGACAATTTTCACATTGGGGGATAGGTTGATGGTGATTTTCTTCGCTTCCCCGCCACCGATGTAGAGGTAATCATAATTGAACAGATGATCCAGACATGCGATCGCCTTTTCTAAGCGATTGTTCCATTTTTTCTGTCCCACTTGATCTAGTGCCGCACGTCCCAACTGCTCTTCGTAGGTTTCCCCTTTGCGAAACGGATGGTGCCCCATTTCCAAATTGGGCACTAGTTTTCCATCAACAAACAGGGCAGAACCAAACCCTGTACCCAGGGTAATTACCAGTTCCACCCCTTTCCCCGAAATCGCGGCCATTCCTTGCACATCGGCATCATTCGCTACCCGCACTGGCTTTCCCAAACGCTCAGAAAGGACGGTGCTAAGATCGAACCCCATCCAATCGGGGTCTAAGTTCACCGCTGTTCTCGTGATACCGCAACTGACGACACCAGGAAATCCCACGGACACGCGATCAAACTCACCTTGTCCTGCCGCTAACTGAGCGATCGCATCAATCACAACATTCGGCTTAGGGGGTTGGGGCGTTTCCACACGGCTGCGTTCCGTCAGGGGATTACCCGCTTCATCTAAGACCATCACCTTGACACCACTGCCGCCAATGTCCACAACGAGAGTGCGGCTCGATCCGTCTGCTTGAGTCATGAGTATTTTTACCAAAATTAATGGATTTAAAGCTGCTCACTGAAGCTCCGCGTCCTTCTAGGACAGTTTTTCTTGGTTTATAGCAATATGTAGCCATAAACATGGTAGGATATGCTCATGATTGTACTTGAGTTTAAGTTAAAAGGTAAGCCGCAGCAGTATCGGGTCATTGACAACATGATCCGCACCGCTCAGTTTATCCGAAACAAGGCGCTCAAGTACTGGATGGAAAATCAAGGCGTTAAGCTGTCTGACCTCTACAAACAATGTGCTGTAATAGCCAAAGAGTTTGAATGGGCAGGAAAACTTAACTCAATGGCGCGTCAAGCTTCGGCAGAACGTGCCCTGATTGCTATCCAACGTTTCTTTGCTAATTGCAAAGCTAAAAAACCAGGAAAGAAAGGATTCCCACAGTTCAAGAAGTTTTCTCGAACTGTCGAGTACAAAACTTCAGGCTGGAAGCTTTCTTCTGATAAAAGACATCTAGCTTTTACAGATGGCTTTGCTGCTGGCTCTTTTAAATTAGTGGGCTCTCGCGATTTACACTTCTATGCGCCGGATGAGATTAAGCGGGTACGGGTAATTCGTAGAGCCGATGGCTACTACGCTCAGTTCTGCATCAATGTAGAACGAGTAGAGGAAGCCCTTCCTACGGGTAAAGCTATTGGTATAGATCTTGGTTTAAACCACTTCTTGACCGATAGCACTGGAACCACCGTTCCCAATCCTCGCCATCTCCGAAAAAGTGAGAAAGGATTGCGCATAGCGCAACGGCGAGTTTCTAGCAAGAAAAAGGGGTCAGCCAACCACAGGAAAGCCATTAATCGGCTGGCAAGAAAACACCTCAAGGTCAGTAGGCAGCGTAAAGACTTTGCCATTAAGACGGCATTGTGCGTAGTGAAATCTAGCGATTTTATTGCCTATGAAGACCTTCAGGTGAGGAACATGGTGAAGAACCCGCATCTTGCCAAAAGCATCAGTGATGCCGCTTGGTCGCAGTTTTCTCAATGGTTGCAGTATCTAGGGAAAGTGTATGGAAAAATAGTGGTTGCTGTTGCTCCTCAATACACTTCCCAGAACTGTTCAGCTTGCGGCAATACAGTCAAAAAGTCGCTGTCAGTGAGGACTCATGCTTGCCGTTGTGGCACGGTGCTAGACCGCGACCACAACGCAGCACTGAACATCCTAGCCAAAGCTTTAAGGCAGGCAGGAATTGATTTAAATACGGCGGGGCACGCCGGAATCAACGGTGCGATTCGTTCACTCGAAACCTGTAACAGGGGGGATGAGTGGCAACAGTAGAGTAACCTCTTTGGGTAGAGTTCGCACTTTTATCCTCTACTGATGACAACTTACTATCCATGTAGGTGAGGAACAACCTAGTCAAGCGTAAGCTAAGACAACTAGGGGAATAAGGGAAAAGCGAAGGGTCATGCCGACATCATAACCTAATCCAGAAAACACCAAATCCTACCATCCTGGTGCGGGATTGAAAGCACACAAACTACCAATTCTTGGTAGCCCCTACAGATGAGACTGACTATCAATTCTGCAAAGCGGGGGTGAAAGCAGAAATAGGTGACAATAGCCGAAAACACCTACTGCGAGCAAGAGTACCTATGGGTAGAACAAGCAAAGGGCTGAATGAACCATCGTAATCCGGCAGCAGGAATCAAGCAAAAAGGGGAAACCCAATCCTGCGTCAAATTGACAAGGGTAAGGTCTATCAAGCTCGTGGACTGAGATAGCGCACTACCTAAACCCCCGGTGGAGAAGCCCGCCCTAAAGGCTCAATCAATGGATAGTAGGAACGAAGTAACCATCACGCAAGCTCCTCAACATTATGAGGTAGGCTGTCAGGCTACAAGCATCGAGATGGTGGGATGGTTCAAAAAGCAAAAGCCCAACCCGAAACGACGGGTAATGCCTGAAAAGGGATGGCGTAACTGCCGGGATAAGCAGACGTGAACCGCAATGTGTGAAAGCTAGAGTCAGAAGTAGTGATGAACAAGCCTAAATCAGATTCACAAAAGAATACTGAGGGATGGAAGGCTATCAATTGGCGCAAAGCCGAAAGGTACGTCTTTAAGTTACAAAAGCGAATCTACGCTGCTTCACGTCACGGCGATGTCAAGCAAGTCCGTAAACTCCAAAAGACGCTGATGAGGTCTTGGTCTAACAAGGTTTTATCGGTTCGACGGGTAACACAAGATAACACTGGCAAGAAAACAGCAGGAGTGGATGGCGTCAAAGCACTATCCCCAGCAGCGCGTTTTAAGCTAGCAGGTCAACTCAGAATAACCGGAAAATCCCGTCCTACTCGCAGGGTGTGGATTCCAAAACCTGGAAAGGATGAGAAGCGACCATTGGGAATACCCACAATGTACGACCGAGCCTTGCAGGCAGTAATCAAAGCTGCCGTTGAGCCGGAATGGGAGGCAAATTTCGAGCCAAACAGTTACGGTTTTAGACCTGGAAGGTCATGCCACGATGCGATAAAGCAGATTAAAAACTGCATAACACAGAAGGCTAAATTTGTACTAGATGCAGATATAGCCAAATGCTTTGACAGTATCGACCACTTAGCCCTACTCCAAAAACTAAAAATAAACGGAAAAGTCAGGCAACAAATAAAGGCTTGGCTAAAATCAGGAGTCATAGACCAAGGGGCATTTACTGCTACATCAGAAGGGACACCTCAGGGTGGAGTCATCTCTCCGCTGCTGGCAAATATAGCCCTACACGGCTTAGAGGAACGCATGAAACAATTTGCGGTAACTCTAGATTTAAGACATCCAAAAGGTAGTCAGAAGGGTAAAAGGGATAAAATCTCTTCCCTTACATTGGTCAGATATGCCGATGATTTTGTAGTACTACATGAGGAGAAAGCCGTAATACAAAGATGCCGAGAGATAATCTCGGAGTGGTTAATAGGCATAGGCTTGGAGTTAAAACCTGAAAAGACGAGGCTAACTCATACACTCCATCCAGAGTTAAGTGAGGATGGTAAAGCTGGATTTGATTTCCTTGGATTTCACATTCAGCAATACCCCGCTGGTAAACACAGAAGTGACAAAAACGGACACGGTGGGATATTAGGTTTTGACACACTTATCACCCCATCAAAGAAGGCGAGTAAGGTTCACCAAGAGGAAATCGGAAGACTCATCAGAAAACACAGGTCATCGCCTCAAGTGGCACTAATAAAAGACCTCAACCCTGTCATAAGGGGATGGACTTCTTACTACCAAAATTCCGATTCAAAAACAGTCGGAGAATTATCAAGACAAGATTACCTCACATACCTGAAACTTCGTAGATGGGCAAAACGCCGCTGCAAAAACATCAATCTGGGTCATCAGAAATACTGGACGACCATAGGCGGTAATGACTGGGTATTCGCAACCAGAGAAGGGAAAGCGAACCCCCTTCGGTTACTCTCACACAATGAGTTTAGTTGCAGTAGCACTGATTATGTGAAAGTCAAAGGCGATAAAAGCCCATTCGACGGCGACACAGTTTACTGGAGTTTAAGGCTAGGAACACACCCTGAAATGCCCAGTCGAAAGGCTAAGTTGCTCAAGCAGCAAAAGGGTAAATGTCTGGCGTGCGGACTACGCTTCCAAGAATGGGATGTAATGGAAGTAGACCACAAAATCCCCAGAGCGCTACGCGGCAAGGATGAGTGGCAAAATCTACAACTACTACATCGGCACTGCCACGATGAAAAGACCGCTCAAGACCTCATAGAAATTCGGAAAATAGAACACTCAAAGTTCTTCAAGAAATTAGCTCAACAATGGAGCAAATTTGAATGGGAGTGGATTAACGATATTCCGGTCATCAAGGGTCGAGCGGTTAAGGAGTCCTGTAGTGACAAAAGGAAGCACATTGAGTAGCCGTGTGCGGTGAAAATCGCAAGCACGGTTTCGGATGGGAGGGGAGAAGTAGTAATATTTCTCCTCGACCCTACCCTTGGGGACAGACCGATCTCTACTCATTGGTGGTGACATCAATAAGCAAATTGACTGGTTGAGCCAAGAATCTTCGCGCCTAAGAGGCAGAGGAGTGTCACTGCTGCTGCATGATTTTTGGCTTAGCGCGTTCTGCACGCGCTTCGGCACTATCCATTACATCAGCCATTTTCTCGATCATTTCTCCCGCATAATTTTCTAACACCCTAGTTGACAAAGAAATACGGCCTTTCCCCTCATCGAGGTCAATAATCATTGCTTTAATGATCTGACCGATTTGGAATACGGCTGGAAGAGATTCAATAAAGGTTTGGCTGACTTGCTTAATGTGCAGCAAACCCGTAATGCCTTCAAAATCAACAAAAACACCGAAAGGCTTAATCGAAATAATTTTTCCTTCCACCAATTGCCCTAACTCCAACTGACTAAAACCAGCAGAACGAGTGGCTTGGCGCTGGGAAACGACTAATTTGTTGCGTTCGCGATCGGCTTCTAATATTGTAGCGGTGAGGGTTTGACCAATCAATGAATCTAAGTCCTCTCGCACACTCAAATGCGATCGCGGAATAAACCCCCGCAACCCCCGCATATCGACCGTGACGCCACCTTTATTCACCCCGGTAACGCGCACCTGGAACGATTTCCCCTCTTCCTGTACCTCTGCCAACTCATCCCAAAGCCGCTTAACTTCGAGCTGACGCCGCGAAAGCGTCACCTGACCATCGGCGTCTTGTTCTCCAACAATGAGAAAATCGAGTTCTTCGTGTAACGGGAGCACTTCCGACCAATCCCCTGAGGATTTCACAGAAACCTCATTGATGGGAACATAGGCCAGAGACTTGCCGCCGATGTCAACATACGCACCATCCGTTTCGTAGTTGTACACCTTGCCACGCACGACCTGTCCCTTTTTAAACCCGTAGTCGTGTTGTTCCAAGGCTTTGGCAAAATCGTCCATTGAGAAAGACGCCTTGCTACCTTTAGAACGTGCTGGTTCTGATTTCATGTCAATTAATCGCTTAAAAAAAGTAGTGAATTACGGTCAAGAGTGAGTGGTTAAGGGGTGCAGCTTCAAGTGGATGCCAAGGCCAGTTCTTGCCTAAAAAGCTGCTTTACTTGGACCCAAGCATCAGCTGCTGCTGCCTCATTGTAGCTAGCGCGTTGGTCGCAGAAGAATCCGTGATCTGCCCCTTTGTAACGAAAGATACGGTGTACCACTTGGTTTTTGTCCAGTGCTTCCTCAATCTGATCAACCTGTTCAACTGGGATGCTGGCGTCTTCCATCCCAAAGAAGAGATAGATTGTGCCCCCTTTGATTTGTTTGGTTCGAGTCAGGGTAGGCGCACCTCCCCCCGGAGTCATCGTGGTAATCCCCGCGCCATAGAAGGATGCTGTGGCCTGGATGTCTGGCAAGGTAGCAGCCAGATAGGCAACATGACCCCCAAAACAAAAGCCGATACAGCCAATCGCGTTGGCTTTTGAGGGCGTGTGGCTGATTAGGTAATTGATGGTTGCCTGAATATCACTCAGGAGTTCTTCTGCTGTGGTCTGATCCTTATATTTTTTGCCAATTGTAATGTCTTGCGCAGTGTAACCCGTTTCAAATCTGGGAGCTTGGCGTTGATAGAGTGCGGGTGCGATCGCAACATAGCCTTCTTGAGCTATCCGTCGAGTGACATCTCGGATATGATCGTTCACTCCAAAAATTTCTTGCAGCACCACAACGCCTGGGAAATTCCCCGTGTCGGCTGGCATTGCTAGGTAAGCTTCAATTTCTAGAGAGTCGTTCGCAATCTTGACGGAATTTGTCTTTATTTCTCTATTTGCCATGATTAAGTTTGACGGGTGGAAAGGCGCTCTGTAGAGGCCAGAGCTGCTCATCTCGAAAGATTATCGGCTTTATAACCGATACAAAAACTGTAGTATTTAATTTTAACTCTAAGTTACCCAAATGCCTATAAAATTTTCAATATTATTTTATTTCGTATTAATTAATTCTTCAGAATTATCATACAACTATTTATTTAGTAGTTGTACTTTGCAATTCAAGATAGGAGCTGAGCTTAAAAACTTTTAATTCTTTAAACACATAAATAAATAGGCTGAAAATGAGAACTGAAAAAATAAATAATAAATATTTGCAAGCAGGTCAGAAGTAAAAATAGAAGGGAAGCTTGTTTAATTAAAATAATTTAGTAACTTTGTCACCTTTCTAGAGAAACCTCTCTGGCTGATTAATCGCACAGGGGAGGGAAGGCAGCATCAAGCCCTAAAAGTCTACTATTAATATAGTCAGACGCTTATTTTTAACTTCTGTCTATGAGACCAACGCAGCGAGAAACTGTTAATTGCACAGATTTCCCTAGGAATCCAGGGCTGAGTAAGGATAGATTATAGACCTGGACAAAATACAAAATTTTAGTGTTAATGGTGCCGATG
Source organism: Allocoleopsis sp. (assembly GCF_036703385.1). Classification (NCBI taxonomy): domain Bacteria; kingdom Bacillati; phylum Cyanobacteriota; class Cyanophyceae; order Coleofasciculales; family Coleofasciculaceae; genus Allocoleopsis; species Allocoleopsis sp. The sequence goes on from NZ_DATNPA010000219.1 coordinate 13,779, forward strand.
GCAAAACTCCCCTCGGTTGACCAAAGGCTTTGGAGACATTGTGATGGTTCAATATCATATTCAGCCAGATAGCGAAATTCCTGCCTCAAAGCAGCTATTTGATCAAATTCAGTTTGCGATCGCCTCTCGGCAATATCCCCCTGGTCACCGCTTGCCCAGTACCAGGCAACTCGCCATGATTACCGGTCTGCACCGCAATACCATTAGCAAGGTGTATCGGCAGTTAGAAGAAACAGGACTAGTAGAATCTCAAGCCGGGTCAGGAATTTACGTCAAGGCACAGGGACATGAAGGGGGTGCCCAACGGCAATCTCCCATCCTCAGGCAGTATCCTGAAGCCTCCAAAATTGTGCAACAGAGCCTTGATGAGCTGTTATCACAGGGTTGCTCCCTGAGTGAAGCGAGAGAACTGTTTCTCACAGAAATCGACTGGCGGTTGCGCTGTAGTGCGCGAGTACTAGTTACCGTTGAGTCACGGGACATGGGTGCTGGGGAGTTGATGGTACAGGAATTGGAAAAATCGCTGGGAATCCCCGTGCAGTTGGTGCCAATGGAGGAACTCGCCCAAGCGCTAGATCTAACCAACTCGGGTACAGTCGTGACCAGTCGGTATTTTATCCGACAAGCTGAAGCGATCGCAGCTCCCAAATCAGTTCGTGTGATTCCTGTGGATATCTACGACTATGGCAAAGAGATCAAGCTCATTCAAAGTCTTCCCAAAGACAACTGCTTGGGCGTAGTGAGTATCAGTGACGGTATCTTAAGGGTCGTAGAAGTAATCATCCATAGTCTGCGTGGGGAAGATTTACTCCTCATGACGGCTCAGTTTAACGAAACCTACAAACTGAATGCCTTAGTTCGCAGTGCCCAAACCATTATTAGCGACCAGGCCAGTTATCAAACCGTCAAAGCCGCCATCTTAGCTGCCAGAGAAGACATTATTCGTCCCCCAGAACTCATTTGCAGTGACAATTATATTGGCAGCAAATCGATTAACTTGCTCAAACGCGAATTAGGATTAGGTTAATTGCTGCTAGCTAAAAGTGTTTGTAAGCTGTTCAGCATTTAAATTACTTATTCGGATTCGGTGTCAAGATTCAGACGTAAGGGTTTAAAGTTTTACTCATACCCAGTTTAGATGCCTAACAGCTTAGTCACTTTTTGTGATTACAACATGCTTCATGCTACTACGAAATTCACTGTGGAATGAGAAGACAAAATGACAATTAACATGCGTCCAACGACCGGATTAAAGGATAGCATTGAGCAACGTCGTGCGGTGCGCTCATTCCGCAGCGATCCCATTCCAGAAGCCGCTTTACAGGAAATTTTGCGGCTGGGTGTCCGGGCCCCATCTGGTTATAATCTCCAGCCTTGGCGCTTTGTAGTGGTACGGGAGCCAGAAAATAAGGAGAAACTCAAAGCTTGTGCCTTCAATCAGCGACAAGTCGGTGAAGCGCCTGTAGTCTTAATTTGTTGTGGTGACAGGCGTGTCGCTGAACCTGACTATATAGAATCCGTGATCAAGTTGGGTTTCGACAATGGGGCGGTGAATGAAGCGTATGCAGATGTCATGCGCCAGAAAATCCCAGCTTTGTTTGAAAATCATCCCTGCTTTGAAAATGTGGAAGCTTGGACGAACCGCCATACGATGTTGGCTGTCGCTCACTTAATGATCGTGGCTAAGAGCTATGGTGTAGATAGCTGTCCAATGGAAGGGTTTGTCTCGGCTCAGGTGAAAGAAGCGTTCCAAATTCCAGAGGAGGTGGATGTGTGCTGCCTCTTAGCGCTAGGCTATGTGGCTGAACCATTTAAACCCTATGGTGGACGCTTTGGTATTGATCAGGTTTTCTTCGGTGAAAGTTATGGGCAGCCCTTCACACTGTAAAGTAGCTATGTTGGCTGTTACTTAGCTAATGCCTGCAAAGGATATCTACCACAATGCAGTTGTTCAATCGCTGAAGGCAGATGGGTGGACAATTACCCATGATCCCTTGTACATAGCCTACGGCAGTAGAGACCTTTTCGTCGATCTCGGTGCAGAGCGTGAAGCAATTGCGGCACAGAAGGAGGGTCAGAAAATTGCTGTTGAAATTAAGAGTTTTCTGAGTCCTTCTCCCGTTCATGACCTGCAAGACGCTGTAGGTCAGTATGATATTTATCGCAGCGTACTTTTGGAAGTAGAGCCAGAGCGCTTGCTTTCTGTAGCGGAAGCGTTACTTGAAGCAGGTATCCCGCGTGAAGCGATCGTCCTTGGCTTTCATCCAGTCGAACTTCGCCAGTACACCGACTTTGCCATATCCTGAAGAATGACAGACTCCTCCATAATTATTCAGGAAATTCTGAAATGTGCCTGGGAGAATACCTGGCAAATATTTCAGCCTGATAACTCTTGGAAGGATGACAAAGCTAAATGCAGCGACATCCAGAAAAGACTTTCGTACTTTAACCCAACTCACTCTGACAGTCCAGAGCATATTGATAAAGTCATCAAGGCATTAAGTAGGGGAGTGTCTCTTACACAAGCTGCTATTGACTGGCAGAACGCTGCAATAGGCAAGAAGTCAACACGAAAAATAGATAAGCTACGCGGTATCCAATGGCGGCTTGTAATTGCTTATGGTGGATTTGAAATTACGGCAAAGGCATTAATGAACCATTTCAAAAGGAACACTCCTTCAGAAGTAATTGAGAACTATATAAAGAAGTGTAATTTTCCAATTTACAAGCCACTGGGTTCACCAAGTATTTCACCAAATAAAAAACCAAATCTTGAGAAATGGCTTAGTAAGGAAGAGAGTGCGATCGCTGACTTCCTCGGAGTTACGGCTGGTGATGCCAAAATAATTGAACGTTGGATTGTCAAGTCTGATTCTATTGGTTCCTGGGAGGAAGCAGTAAAACTTGCAAAAGCTTTGAGAAATGCTACTGCACATGGATTTCTTCAACCAACCAAGGTTAACCAGTGGGGACTTAAACCTGGTTTAAGTACACTAGCTGACAACCTTGCTGAAATTATGGCGGCTGGGCTGAAGAAACTGACATAGATAGGATTTTCGTAGTTTCGCTCTAATAGGTATATCTTC
>NZ_DATNPA010000220.1:0-6526 GCF_036703385.1 Allocoleopsis sp.
ACTTACAAAACGAATGTTGCCGGATACAAGAAAGGAATATTGCTCCTGATTGGAAGTACCTTGCTGTCCCAGGAAGTCAGTATTGAACGAATTACCAGAGTCTGAAGCTGAGGTATTGCTGCCACCTGAACCATTGCTGCCGCCTGTGCCGCCACCTGTAGCGCTGCCACTGCCGCTGCCACCTGTGCCGCTGCCACCTGTGTTACCCGTGCCGCTGCCACCTGTGCTACCCGTGCCGCTGCCACCTGTGCTACCCGTGCCGCTACCCGTACCGCCTGTACCACTGCCACCGCCAACATTAATGGGGCTACCAACCGTGACAACGGTGTTGCCAATCACTATCGTGCTACCGTTGGACAGTGTAGAGCCACAGGTAAAACATGCCCCGCTAGAACCTGTATTAGGGGTATTACTGTTAGTGGGTTGATAGTTGGTGAACTCTGTATTCTTGTTAAAGCTATTAACCCCAGCAACAGCGTAGAAGTTTACGTCACCCGTGCTGCTACCTGTTAGTTTGTTACTGCCCTGCTGGAACGAGAATTGGGTGTTTGATTGGGAAGTAGTACCGCCGGAAGAAGTACTACCGCTTGAGGAAGTAGTACTGCTTGAAGTAGTACCAAAGCCTACTGAATTAAGCGCGAACAACGATACAACGCCAGTGCTTTCACCTTTGATTGAATAGCTGTCTAGAGTCTGAGTGTTGCTCAACGTTCCTGTTGTGCTGAGGGAAGGCTCGTTGATCTGAATATCTACGGCTCCCAAGTTGCTCTCAAGGGTAAATTGCCCATTCTGGTTGCCAACCGTCTCAATCTTGAATGTCTGGTTAGCTGTACCAACAAATCTGATGGAGTTACTGTTGCTAGTACTCCCCGTGCCAGTGCCACCTGTGCCAGTGCCACCTGTGCCAGTGCCACCTGTGCCAGTACCGCCTGTACCAGTGCCACCTGTACCAGTGTTACTGTTTACATTGAAGTTAGTTCCATCTTGGGGAACAACATTTTGTCCTGCAAACTCGAATTTGACGCGTCGCTCTATAGTGGCAATAGCTGGTGTTGTAGGAGTACTGCTACTTTGCTGGAACTTAACGGTTGAAGGCAAATCAATCAGACCATCATTGATTTTGGCGTCAATAGTACCCAGTTTTAAGTCGCCACCCGTCGCTTGAAAGCTAGACCCAGAGGCAACAGTGGCATTCACCTTGGGTAAGAACAAGAGTGGAGTCTGACCCGCTGTTTGAGGGCTAATCAGCGTTCCATTAATACTACCTAAGTTAGGGTTAAAGCTATTTAAGGTAAAGTTCAGGACGGTATTACGATTTGTAAAGGGAATATAACTACCGCTAGAAGAATAACCTATCCCTGATAAAAGTCCTTGCAATGTACCCTTGTCATTCGCGTTAGGCTGATTATCCGAGCCAGCATCAAAACGTGCAGCCGTAGGAACAAAAACAGCTGTGTTCGTATTTCCGTTAGAGGTTTTTAGCTGAAGTTGTTGAACTGAAACATCGAAGAGTTCTACTTGTCCCGAACTACTAGTTCCTGTTCCTGAAGTACTGGTTCCTGTTCCTGCTGATGTCGGAACGAAAAAAGCACCTTGACCCGAAAAGCTGCCTCCTGTGACTGGAATCTCGGCACGAGCAGCAGGGGCTACTGCCACTGCCAAACTTCCAGCGAGACCTAAGCAAACAGCATAGCGCGTTGACTGGGCAATCATGTTAAGACTCCACTACTAGTGAATGAACGACTGAGAATACATGGATTTAAAGTGACTTGAAACTCCCCAGGGAACCAAAAATTTTTCATCAATCTATCCCGATCAGGATTAGAGTGAGCTGTATTAAGAAAAGTAGTGTGGGGTACCCAACATGTAACCTTTTCTTCCCTTGGAAAGTGAACTCACGCCTAAAGACACGAGCCTAGCTAGCGAATGTTTGGAGATCGTTATAAGTAGACGTAGGGATGCGCTGGGAAGTTCCTGACTCAGCAACAATCTATCTCCCCAGCGCCCAAACCCTTAGAAGGTAAAGGTTGTGCGGAGGGCACCAACGGTAATGGTGTCATTGTTTTCGTTGTGATTCGGGTTGAAAATCACCATTACTCCTGGCGTAACGCTAATGTTGTTAGTGACTCGGATGCGATAGAAGCCTTCAAGATGAAGTGTCGTATCGGGTTGCCCACCTGGACTTGCGGCAAAGTTGCCTTGGATGAAGTTGGGAAGATTTCTGCCTGCGGGAAGGTCGCTACTGGTAATCTTTGGCGGTTGACCGACATAAATACCAGCTAGGTTGCCTTCACCCAATAGGTCTGGAAAATTCAGGAATGCCATCCAGTTAACCGTCTCTACATTGCCCGATCCGCCTTTGAAGTCTGACGTGGTGTAACCGCCCCACCCTCCAACGGTAAAGCGCGGTGACACTCGCCATTCCAACGAGAGACCAACGGCATTCGTGTTCATCGGTGCCCTCAGGAAGCCTGAAGAATTAAATTGTTGTACGGCTAAAACGCTATCCCCAACGCCAGTGAACAAGTTACCGGAGGGTGAGTAGTTGTTGATGTATTGCAAGGAGACATCGATATTATCTGTCGGTGACACGACTAACTGCGCCCCAGCTGTCGTTGACCCTTCATTGCCACCAAAAATGCCACCGTTGAATGGATCTGAGGCAAAGTTGGCGGAGTAGACCCCTTGCAAGCTCATGCGCGAGGCGATTTGCCAGTCAAAGCCAATCCCAGCGCCACGACCCCCAATATTAATAATGGGGTTACGCTGGGCAAAGCGGGACAGGGGGCCTTGTCCTGCACTTTCTACTCGATTGACTCCCCGGAAAACATCAACAGGATCGACCCCGACGGGCCCGAAGATTAGGGCAAATTTACTCCCGATGAGTTGGCGAAAGTTGAGGTCACTGACCTGCAAATTGTTATTGACGCCGCTTTGATAACCTAAGGCTACATAGTTCTCCAAAGGAGTGCCGATGTCGTTACCGTTTCCTGCGGCGAGTCCGGTCAGCAACAAACTACGAGGGCTAAATTGAGTGAACAAACTCAACTGCACGTTATCAACTAAGTTGATATTTGTGCCTGGGTCTGACTGTCTGTCCAAGAAGAGATTGAATTGATTTTCGCTACGTCCCTGAGCCCCAAAGATAGCTTGACCAAAAAGCTTGGTTGTGGTAGAGAATTGGTGGTCTTCCATAAACGCGGTTCGACCTTCGAGTTGATCGACCCGTGTGCCTAGAGCAGTGAGTTCTGACTGAAACTCACTCACAAGGCGGCGCAAGGTTTCTAAATCTTGCTTGGAAGCGCGATCGCTCCCAGTACCCGCAATCAAACGCTCAATCTGCTGTAAACAGGAATTCAATCCAGCTGCAAATTCATAGCGTGTCATTGCCCGGTTGCCTCGGAAGCTGCGATCGGGATAACCAGCAATACAACCATAGCGCTCTACAAGAGAGCGCAGTGCCTCGTAAGCCCAGTCTGTCGGTCGCACGTCTGATAACTGAGTCACATTGGTAACCTGCTCCATTGAGTCATCGACCTCTGCTCCCTCTATCGGGTCTAGGGTCGTTACCGCCGGAGATACGGATTCGTTGACCTCCTCAGTTGGCAAGGATTGAGCCTGAAGTGGCGGTTGTGTCGTTATGTCCTTGACTTTCGTCTCGCTCGATGAGTCGGTTGAGCTAGCCGCCGTCTCGATGTTGGTGAGAGATATTTCAGGCTGAGTTGGGGGATTGGTTGCGGGTGCAACAGTTAACTCCCTGACTTTTGGTTGTGCTGTCTCAACCAATATATCTTCAGTAGGAGTTGAGGGATTGGTTGCGGGTGCAACAGCTAACTCCCTGACTGGTGCTTGTGTTTCCTCAACCAACATATCTTCAGTAGGAGTAGTGATGACTGACTCCTCTTTGGGATTTGCCAATGCTACCCCCACTGGCGGGTTGGTTATCGGTGCTAGCTCGGCTGTCTCTGTTACTGTTGAGAAATCTTTCGATGCCGGAAATTCCTGTTTTGAAGACTCAATCGCTACATCCGCCGTTGTTGTACTAATGGCAGATGACGCTTGAGCGGGTGAGAAATTAGCGACCAAGCAACTCAGGGTTGCAAATATTAATGCCGAAGAGGCTGTCTTTTCAAAACTCAGACAGGATTTCACGGTCTTATTACTCCTCGAAACACCACAATCGCGTTTGATTTTAGCGGAGATTTGAGGGCAACGGCTAACTGAATTTTTATTCCTTATTCAGAGTCAAACAACTTTACATGCCTCTGTCCCTCTCAAAGGTTCTTAATAGAAAAACCTGAAGCATCGGGAATCTGCTCAAGCCTGAATGTAGTATCTTATAATACAAGTATCCCTTCTACATCTCTGATAAACCTGTATCAACCCCAAATGCTCTAGTCCGTCGCAACAATTTTCCTAGTGTCCTACGCTAGCCGCGCCTTTGGTATCGCCGAACTCATGAGTTGAAGATGAGACAGGCATCATGGCACTCACACGCCACCGATCACAAAAATCACGCTCTCCTGCCTCCCGACTCCCAATTCCTGTTTGCCTAGGAGGAACGGCATGAACAATTCTCGCTTAGTAAAAATCAGCAAATATCTTAGCAAGCATCTTCGACATACTCCGGAACAGATTGGCATCAAACTTGCCCCTGGTGGGTGGGTTGCTGTCGATGAACTTCTCGTCGCCTGTAAAAAACACTCTTTCCCCATCAATCGAATCGAACTCAATGAAGTCGTGGCTCAAAACGACAAGAAACGCTTTTCTTTTGACTCCACACGTAGCTTAATTCGAGCTAATCAAGGCCATAGTGTAGAGATCGATTTAGAACTTGAGCCTGCAATTCCTCCCGATGTGTTGTACCACGGTACGGGTCACGGTGCCGTTGAGGCCATTCTTCGTGAAGGTCTTTGCAAAATGTCACGACATCACGTTCATTTATCCAGCGATATAACTACAGCGAAAAAGGTGGGTATACGGCACGGTCGTCCAGTTGTTTTTAGAGTTAATGCCGCAGCTATGCATGAGGCAGGTCATACCTTCTACTGTACTGAAAATGGAGTTTGGTTAGTCGATCGCGTCCCTTGTGAGTATCTACAACCGCTCTGATTTATTTATCTAGGAATGAAAAAATCCCACTATGCAAAAGCTTAAATCCTGCGGAGTTATGGTTATGCGAACTCAACCGCAATTAAGTTTCTTGCTGCTGATAAAGCGTCCCACTCGCTACGACTTACCCAAAGGCCATATGGAACTCGGGGAAGATGAGTTGAGGTGCGCCTTCCGCGAACTGTATGAGGAGACGGGAATTGAAGCGAGTACTCTACAGCTCGATGAGACTTTTCGCTTCACCACGACCTATCGAACTCGCGACGCTCGATGTGGAGGAGAATTTGTCGAGAAGACAGTGGTTATTTTTCTAGGATGGCTGAAGCAAGATGTGGAGATACAACTCAGTGAACATGACAGTTATTGCTGGGTGGACTGGAACCCACCTCACACCATTCAGAAAAAAAAGATTGACCCTCTGCTTAAAGAATTGGAACACTATTTTTACAAAAATGAAATCCAACTTTAAATGTAATAAATAAATTATTTTTTGATTGTTTGGGTTACTGTTAAGCCTTAATAAACCAAAATCATGAGTTCAGAATACTTGGGTAACGAAGACAATTTTACACGTAACAACCAGCAAAATAGAGGATTGCTAGGAGCCGGATGGCGGCCTTTGGCTCGACAGTTTGACTGGAATTTCTTATTACATCTTGTATCTAATGATCCTTGGGAATTAACTCAGAAAAGCTTAGACTTTGCCAGCGACATTGCTGATGCTCTCGGTCGCAATCAATACACTTGGTGGGCCAATGTTTTAAATATTTTCTCACAAAATATACGATATGAACTCGATGAGTTCTGGGATTATATTACTCCTACGCCGCCAGTTCCTGACCATCGCTATGGAGAAGTATTGAGTGTTGATACGCCTGTGACACAACTTGTCAGTCGTGATAGTATTCCTATTGATTATGTTCTTACCCGATTACAGGAAATTACTGTGTTCCGAGTTCTAGATTTGCTGGGTAACCCTGAGCTGATTACCCAGTACTATATGGAGCGACATTTTTATTTTCCTATCAATCGGTTTGTCAACTGGGAGCGGCTGGAAATTATTGGCACAGTTTTTGCCTATTGGTCAGAGCAACAAGTTTGGTTACAAATTGACAATCTTGGGAGAGGACGGCGGCAGTATACAATCATTGCCAAGGATATAGCTCCTCTGATTAATAAAGCGACGTACAACTTAGCGGTGATGCTCAGTGGGTATCAAAGCCGTGTGGGACAAATTCACAGCCAGTTTCCGATACGGACATTTTCTGCTGATATTCAAAGTTTTACAGATACGGTTCAACAGGCCATTCTCGACCAAAACCAACTCGCTGTTTTAGTGAGCGGGGAACCGGGTACGGGGAAAACAGCTTGGACACAAGCTGTGGCTAAAGAAATTCTCATGCCGCTAGGATTT
>NZ_DATNPA010000221.1:0-9065 GCF_036703385.1 Allocoleopsis sp.
CCACCCGCACCGGCATGAATCAGGACTTTTTGACCCGCTTCCAAACGTGCGCGATCGTAAAGCGCTTCCCAAGCGGTGATTAATACTAAAGGGGCCGCCGCCGCTTCAGCAAAAGATAGGGAAGCAGGTTTTGGCGCAAGCGATCGCTCATCCACAACAGTCAGTTCAGCATAGTTGCCGGTATTCGATTTGCCCAGTCCTCCAGCACAGAAATAAACTTCATCCCCTACTCGAAATTGCTGGACGCCAGAACCAACCGCCTCCACCACACCCGCACCATCACAGCCTAAAATAGCTGGCATTTGGTCTGGGTAAAAAGTACCTCGCTTTCGCAGCTTGGTATCAATGGGGTTCACCCCAGCCGCGTGCAGACGCACTAAGATTTCTGTATCGTTTTGAATTTTGGGTTCTGGGACTTCCTGAAGTTGCAGCACTTCTGGTTCCCCAGCGGCTGTCATTAAGACTGCTTTCATTACGTTGTTTTGTAGCTAAGACAAGTAACTTCTATCTGAAACTTTACCGCAGCTGTTGACTCTCTTAACCGATTTCAAAGTTGAAGGATAAGGATAAAAAGCACTCTCCCGTAGCTTTTGGCCTGTGAGACCTACTTTCAAGGTAGACTTTAAGTCAGACAAGATTGTGATTACCCCCTGATTAAGCTAGGTTTAGCCACAAAACCCATGCTGTTTTAGCTTAGGGTCAAGAATTGTTACCTCTGTCTTTAAGTTCAGTTATTACTAACTCCCTTGTCCTTAAGCCTCGTTTATGATCGAAGTAGTTCTCTGATGCTCCAATATGTCTCGAACATTACGTGTACATCCGCAGTATATTCAAACCGTTAAGTCAATTTGGGAGCGTAAAAGTGATGGACGTGAACGAGTTCTAGCTGAAGAATTAGGGCTATCTCTACCTCAGATTCATCTTTTCCTCAAAGGTCAATTCGTTAGCGGCCTAGATTTTTTAGAAATTTGTCAGGCATTAGCTTTGAACTGGCGGGAAGTCGCTGGCTTACATCTACCCGATAGCCCCAATTCTTCCTGGCCTACAGTCTCTAACTTAGGAGACACTATCCCTAACTCAAGCTTGGATACAGCTGTTATTAATCTTAACAAAGGAATCAATGAGTTGGTCGGTGTTCTCTGTGAAATGCTGCGTCGCCTTACCCGAAAAGTGGGAGATTTTATTAGAGCCGATCGCACGAGTATTTTTTTACTCGATCCCCAACGGAATGTACTCGGCTCACTTAATGCGGAGGATGGGGAGGGTGGATCTTTAGTCATTGAGGTTCCTTTAGGCCGAGGAATTGCTAGTTTAGCTGCCACGACTTCAAGTGTGATCAATATCCCTTTTGATGTCTACAACGATCCACGCTCTGAAGAGTCAAAAAAGATAGACAAAGTAACAGGATACCGCACTTACACAATCTTAGCTTGGCCCCTATTTAATAAGGAACAAAATTTAGTATCTGTAGTACAACTCATTAATAAGTTGAGACGAAATTGTGACCCTGGTATCGAATTATCTAGAAGAATCGACATTAATGGTTTTACACCGGAAGATGAAGCTCTATTTGCCACATTTGCGCCTTCGATTCTCCAAATTTTAGAAAGATGCCAGTTTTGTTACCAACTCACCCAGCAACTTAGGGAAGATACCTGGCTGAACCACAATAAACCAGAGGTTATTCTCCGGAACACTGGATTGATAGCGGAACTGAAGCAACAAGAGCAACAGTTACGAAAGATTCTTGACAGAATGTAGACTTTATCGCTTTTAAAGCATATATCAGAGGCTCTTTCTCTCCTGCTTAATTTCCTCTGTGTCCTCTGTGGTTTGTTAATGATTCTTACAAATCCAATAGAATTACTACATTGAGGTTTCTGGAATCAAAAATTGCGTGAGGATACTAAAAAACTGATGAGAAAGCCCAAAATTGTTGAGAAGGCAACCGAACTCCCGCCTAACTCATAGGCTTCGGGCATCATTGTGCTTGCCAACATCGCCAGAATTGCTCCTCCAGAGGTCGCCTGAGCTAACGCTACAAATAGTTCAGAGCTACTGCTCTGCAAAAGATTGCCCCCAACTGCACAGAAACCACTCAATATCACGACCCCAATCCATAAGCTGAGAATCTGACTTTTCTTGGTTCCTGCCTGTTTCATACCAGCCGCACTAGATAAGGCTTCTGGAAAATTGGAGATAAACACCGCCAGCAAAAATGACCACCCCAAATGACTGCTCTCCGCATTCATCCCGATCACGGCTGATTCAGGAATATTATCAATCAACGTACCGATGACAATGGCTAACGGAGCAGAACGCTTAACCAATCCCTCCAGCGTGCCTGGGTCTTCCCTGAGTAATAGATCCAGTTCCACCTGATCCATTAACTGTTGCCGCCAACGGTCTAAATGGTGTTCTGCGGCAACCCGTGACTCTGTCGATAATCGGAGTCGCCGCGCCAAGGCTCGACTTAAAGACCAAGCTAGGTGGGGTGACCAAGCCAGCACATGATTAAAGTGTTCTTGGTGGAGTTGATACAAATCCATTGGGGTATGAGCCACAACCGTTGCCGATCGCGGTTCTCCGGTTAAGAGTGCCATTTCACCGAACACCTCCCCTGGTTCCATGATATTCAAGACTTTCTTCCCTTTGCGAACCTCCGCTTCACCCTCCACAATCATGTAGAAGTACTCCCCCGGAGTCCCCTCTTCACAAATGACTGTTCCGGATTCCACATGGACGGGTTTGAGGAAGGGAATAATCGCTTGTCTCTCTGTCACAGAAAGATTTTGCATCACCTCAACATGGGCAATTCGGTGCAGAACATCGGAAACTTGTTCCTGACTATGTTCAAATAAGTAGCGGCGACTGGAGGCAGGTTTACGCAGGAAGCCACCATGCTGATCAATATATCGAGTCAGACCCATAAACAAACCCCCACCGACTAGAAAACCAACCAATAGCGGTAAGAAGTGGCTTGAGCGATAAACAGGGAGTGTGATTTCAAATGCGATCGCAGACAGTAAGGTACCGCTACCAAATGCCATAATCGCCGCTGAAATTTTCCGACTCGGTTGCCAAAATACCCCTACAAAGGCTCCAATTCCCAAGCTCGAAGCTCCGAGTATGCCTTGTAAAAATGCTGCGTTTGACATGGCGGATTCCTGCTTGCAACACAAACAATCGTATCTCCGGATTTAGGCCTCAGGATACGAAGATGTATGCATCTCAACAAATGGAGATGTCACAATAGAGATAGTCACCCCATCTCAATACATATTTTGCGTGAAGCAAGGATCGCTCGGTTCGACCTACAAGTTCCAGCCTCGCCAGATCGTTTGTTTAGAGCATGAAAATACTCGGCTCTACACTGAAGTCATTGAAGTTGTAACAGTGCGGCAAATTTGTTGGGTGCGTCCTTTGATGCTGGTTGTCTCACCCCTAGGCCACGACTCCCTGCCAGCGTTCTCACCCGAACAGCTAAATCTGTATGACTTGCGCCAGGGCGCAGATTTGCTATGGCCCGTGAGTTTATTTCGAGTTGCTCTGGATACGGAGGTGATTCCCCTCTTAGTTCAGTTGGATAACCCGGACGAGGGAGCACAGGTAAACAATGCAGAAGCTCATCAGCAACTGAGTTGTTTTATCCGTAAAGTTTGGCTGGCTTCTAAGAATGCCTTTTGAGCCACCTCTTTATTGCCGTTGCGATGACTGAAAATATTTATGGCTGCTAACGAATTAGCGTTGCCTCCGACTCTATTTTCCTAGCAGTAGCATTGTACCCTGATTGCTCAGTGAGTATGTGGAAGAACCCTTAAGATCGTTGACTAAACTCAATGGTTGAGAAGCTTAAGTATCGACAGATGGGCTAATTTTAGCCTTTCACCCTAACACCATCCCAAACAATTACCTAGTGCAGGAACGCTCTGATGAGAATGAACGAACCTTACTTCTAGCTTCTCCTTTCTTAGGAATCTGATGTTGTTTAGGTGGTAGGAACTAACTGAATTCGCCCCGCATCCATCTCAGACATGAGTAATTCCAGAGCTTCGTAATCAACATCCGAAATGTGACCCAGTCGAGTCAGTTCATAGTTGATTTCGTTTTCTATATCAGGAGTTAATTTCCTAAGATGAAGGGCTTTTTCTACAAGGTGACGAATAACATATGTAGTTTTCACAAGCATTTGCCTAGAACTCCATACTAAGAAATTTTCGGCTGAATTCTTACCAATTAGAGTGATCCAACTCCTTAGACTTAAGTGATCTGAATCACTAAGATGTGTGACGGGATGTTGTTTATATCTCCACACTGAGTTTCCAGCATGGCTTAGAACGCACTAGACCCTTGGTAGGCGTGTTATATCTAACGTAGAAAAAGAAGTCTTGTTATGTGTATGGTTCTTACTTTAGGTACACCGAACGCGAGACGCTAGTTTTCCCAATCTAGCGCTTCATTTCGTCTGGAATTTGTGAGATTTCGGCTAGGTGGTTTGTCTTAGCACAAGCTACAGAGCTGAACAAAGCATTATAAGATAAATTTATGAATGCGATAATAAAGTTGATGAGAAATGCCGTCTTTCCGAAAGGAATTTAGAAAATAAGTATACATGAACACAAAATTTTAAAAGGGTTTATAGAAAACTTTAATAAAGTAAAAAGAATTGATGAAGATTGAGCGAAATCTATCACAGGGGGTAGTGGGGGGAACAGCGGAAAGATTATCTTCGATACATTCTCTTTTAAGTTTTTCTACTAAAAAAGGTGGAAATTTAACTATGACAATTGCTATCAGGGATTCACAATTGACCATCATTCAACCTTCTGGTCACATCAATGCTGCCAATGCGGCTGAGTTTCAACGTCAGCTAACCGCTGCTGTCACGTCAGCGCCGCAGGCGATTTTGGTTGACATGTATAGGGTAGACTCTCTTGACAGTGCAGGCTTGATGTCGTTGATCTGTGCGTTTCGCCTCGCTCAACGTCTGAATCGGCGCTTTGGCATTTGCGGCGTGCCTCCCTCAATTCAGATGATTTTTGAACTGACTCGGCTAGATGCGGCGTTCGAGATTTTTCCCAGTCGTGATGCCTTTGCAGCCATGCTTGAGCGAGGTGAGGAATCTGTGAAGCTGATCGCTTAGTGTCAAATCAAGGAAGCGGTAATTGCAGCTTGATAATCAAATTGACCGGGACGGTTACTCAAGTAGGGATAACTTCAGTAGATCTTTTTATTTCATTTTATTAAGCTGGGCAATTCTTCACGAAAACTTCACCTGAGTTGACTATCTTAGGAAACGACAAGGACGATTCCTTGCTCGTAGCGCATTTCAAAGCTGATTTAAAAACTAGTTGGTCAGTGCCAATTTTAAAAATGTCCCTGAAAGACTGCTGACCAGCCTATAACACAAAACCCAGACCACTTGGTCTGGGTTTATAATATCTACCCCCTCATCGCACTCAACGGAGAATTTGCTCAATCATCCGCGTTGCCTGCGAATCATAGCCGCCACCGAAAAGATTAAAGTGGTTGAGGATGTGGTAAAGATTGTAGAGCTGTTTGCGCTGCCCATAACCCTCATCCAAAGACCACTCCTCGTTATAGCCGCGATAAAATGCAGCCGGGAAACCACCGAAGAGTTCGGTCATAGCGATATCCACTTCGCGATCGCCCACATACGTCGCTGGATCTAAAATCACCGGTTCTCCTAACTTCGTAATTGCCGCATTCCCGCCCCACAAATCACCATGTACAAGAGAGGGTTGAGGTTGATGATCGAGCAACTTGGGAACCTGTGCTAATAATCGCTCTGCCTCAGGAAATTGACCCCCCCGACGCCGCGCCAGCTTGAACTGATAGCCTAACCGATGTTCGGCAAAAAACTCTGCCCAGTCCGATGTCCAGCTATTAATTTGTGGCGTTGAACCAATCGTATTATTCACATCCCAACCAAACCCCTGTTTGCCAGAAGGTTGAGGAGGTTTCGCTCGGTGCATTTGGGCTAGGTTGCGTCCCATCTCTTCCCACGCTTGGGTATTACCACTCCCCCCGAATTCAAGCCACTCCATCACAATGTAGGCAGAATCACCAGCGGTACCAACCCCCATCGGTTTCGGGACTCGAATGGTGTTAGTTTCCAACATTTGCTTTAAACCCAGCGCCTCTGCCTCAAACATTTCAATCTGAGACGCCCGGTTCAGCTTCACGAAATACGTTTCGCTATCGCCGCTAACAGCATAACCCTGATTAATACAGCCACCACTGACAGACCGACGGTTCTGAATTTCAAACGTCTTCCCAGTGACTTTGCTGATATGCGTCGCAATTTCTGTCCACATCACTGAATTTTGGATTTTGGATTTTGGATTTTGGATTGGTTCTCCTCTTACTCGATCAGGCCATCTCAACTCTTTGCTGGTTTAATCGTAACGATACCGTAAGCATCAGCAGAGAGATACTGCTGTGCAGCGGCCTGGATATCACCAGGATTGATAGATTGAATGCGAGTGGGGTAGCTCAGCGCAGGCTCTAAATCACCAATCTGGCATTGGTAGTAGCCATATAAACTGGTGCGATCGCTCGGCTTCTCATTGCCAAAGATAAACCGATTTGCCACTTGCCGACGAATCCGAGCGATATCCGCTTCTGCCACTAATTCAGTTTGAAAGCGGCGGATGTGCTGTGCGATCGCAGATTCCACCTCTGCTAAATTCTCCTCTTGTAAGTGCGCGGAAATATAAAACACCCCCTGAAGCCGCTGCGTCATGTTGCTGACTCCGATATGGCTCACCAATTTCCGATCTTCGCGCAAATCCCTCACCAACCGTGACATGCGGCCCTGCCCTAGAATGGCAGACAACACATCTAGTGCATAAGTTTGCTCCAATTGCAACATCCCTGGCACCCGCCAAACCATAACTAGACGAGCTTGCTGTAAGCTTTCATCGACATATTCTCGGCGGACAATCTCCTGGAACGCGGGTTCAGGATAGAAGGAGCTGGGATGGTGTACAAAGGAATCAGCGAAAGAGCCGTTTCGAGAGTGAGTCTCGGCCTGGTTGAAACCGTCTACAACAATCTCGAGCAACTCTTCAACCGGCAAATTGCCCACAGCTACCGCTGTCATCTGCCTGGGTTGATACCATTTTCCGTGAAAGTCACGCATCTGCTGAGGCTTCAACTGTTCGATTACCGATGCTGGCCCTAGCACCTGTCGCCGATAAGGCAATTGTTCAAACGTTGTCTCAATTGCTCGTCGAAACGTGCGACGACCCGGATTATCGTCTGAGCGGCGAATTTCTTCCAAAATCACCAACCGCTCCCGCTCAAAAGCCTCATCTGGAATGCTGGGATTGAGAACTACGTCCAGTTGCAAGGGGGCGAGTTGGGCAAAATCTTTTGGAGCCGTGGTGATGTAGTAGTGAGTATAATCTTGGCTTGTGGCGGCATTCGTGACGGCACCTCGCTCTTCTATCAGCCGCTCAAACTCGCCGCTTTCCAGTCGTGGTGTTCCCTTAAAAATCATGTGCTCTAGAAAGTGAGCCATTCCGTTGATATCGTCTGATTCCAGAGCGGAACCCACGTTAATCCAAACATTTAGGTTAACGGCTTCTACGGGCATTTGCTCTGCCACAATGGTTAGACCATTGGGCAGTTTTTTAATCGTCGGGGCGTTGAGTGGGGGAGTTTTGAGCAGCGTTGAGGTCATCGGTACTTTGCGTTTTTGCCATTCCTCTCTATCTTAGTGGGTTGGCAAGGTGGGACTGAAACGCCAGCTAACTTAAGGGAAAAGTGATCGTTTCTTGGGAAAAACCCAGATTGGGGGGTTTCCCCCCAAACCCCCCACTGGGGGACGGAGTGCCTCCCCCAGACCCCCTGCACAAGGGTTGGTTGGTGAGTTAGGAAAAGATCTTAAGTCGAATGTCACTGACTTAAGCCCTGAACTAAAGTTCGGGCTAAAAGCTAAAACCCGTTAAAACGGGTTGAAAAGCTTATTCAGTAAGCTTTAGCTTACTTAAGCTTTGAGCCGGAAATTTATTTCAAGGCTCCTAAGTCAGTGACATTCATCTTAAGGAGCAAGGGAAGGGGGAGTCTGAAAGCCCTGCTTCGCTTGAGAGGGAGAACTCACACCCTTCGCTCATTGGCTAACAGATGCGATCGCCGTGACAGCATTTGATGTGCCACAAGGTGCTTTAATACAAAATTGTTGAGGGTCAGAGGCTTGCTCAATGTCACCCAAAACCCTACCCCGTCTGACTGAAAGCAAAATCCGCAAACTGGCAACATCCCAAAGCTTTACACGGGGCGATCGCTATTACCAAAATAGATCGATTGTCAATCCCATACGCCAGGGCTTAACCTTGTGGGCAGATTGCCAAGGCTCACAACTGTATCAAACTCGCGTGACGTTGAGCAAAGATGGTATTGCTGCAACCAGTTGCACCTGTCGCTACGACTGGGGGGGTATTTGCAAACATCTAGTTGCCCTCCTCCTGACTTACGTTCGCCAACCGGAAAGCTTTTATGTGATGCCGTCCTTGGAAGAAATGCTGGCATCTCGTAGCCGAGAAGACTTAGTTAGCTTGATTGGTCAGATGGTGCAGCGAGTTCCAGAGTTAATGTCCCTCATAGAACTTTCGGCTAGGAGTTCCCAAGGTCAACCGATAGATATCTCAGTCTACCGCCGTCAGGCTCAACGTGCTCTGCGTCGTGATGATATGCACGAAATTGCTGAAGACCTGGAAATGCTTTGCGATGCTGCCAATCAGTTACTGGATGCTGGGGATTGGTTGAACTCTGGAACCCTGTACCAGATGCTATTACAGGAAACAACAGAAAATTACGACGGCGTATTGCAGAGTATTGATTATGATGGCGAAGTTGCTGGTTTATCTCAGGACTTTGCGGAGGGTTTGGGACAGTGCCTTGCTCAGGCTCAGGAATTGGATAGCTTAACCCGAGAAGTCTGGCTCACTACTCTGCTCGAAGGCGCACTCAAAGATATTGAACTTGGGGGCATCGATTTCGCGGCTGGCGCTACCGAACACCTCTTAGAACAGGCAACA
>NZ_DATNPA010000222.1:0-2829 GCF_036703385.1 Allocoleopsis sp.
CTGAATTTCCTCTAGTAAGACGGTTTCGAGAAATTCACTCAGGCGGCTGACTAAGGATAAGTGGGTGCGATCGCGCCACCAAGCTCGTACATTAAAGTCAAGCTGGAAACTGCTGGTGAGAGAGGCGACAACCGAGGCATACCACTGTTCTGGCGTTACTTCTTGAGTGCCAATCGCTGTGAGATCGATCGCTCCACAACAAACGCCTTCAGCCTGTAAACGGTGCAGGGTTTGCACCCACAGCGAAGATTTGCCCATCTGCCGGGAAGTGAGGACGTAGCAAAACTCACTTCTTAACAGTGCTTGGAATAAATCTTCATCAGCTTGACGCCTGACATAACTGGGGGCATTAAGCGGTAGACTCCCGCCAACTTGATATTCATAAAATGGACTTTGGGCGGTGAGCATGATTTGAGAGTTGAAGGTTGGAAAGTTGGAAAGTTGGAGGTTGAAGGTTGTTAGCGCAGCGCCGGAGCTCATACGAGGACGTAGCCCAGGTTGAAGGTTGAAGGTTGGTGGAAAATGTGCTTCTTACTTAGCTCATATTAAATTTCATCTTTTACCTTTTACCTTTCCCATTCTTAAAAAGTAAGTTGATACACGGACATCGGTTCTTCAATTCCCTTAAATTGCCGTTGCCCTATTTCAATGGGTTGCAGAGTGAGATAACTTCTGACTACCTCATAAACGCTCTGGGAAATACAAATTCCTCCAGCCTGAGTTTCAGCTTGCACGTTTGTAGCAATGCTAACCCCCGCGCCGGTGATATCAGTGCAATTGAAAATAACATCTCCAAAATGAATGCCAATTCGATAATTTAGTTTCAAATCAGAGGCGACTTCAGCTATCGGAGTGAATGCTAATTGAATTTCTTGGGCGCAGTTTACAGCATTGACGGTACTGGAAAAGTAAATTAACATTCCATCATAAGTTGTCTTGAGAACCTCACCTTCATGTTGCTGAGCTAACTGGCTGATGAGTTGAAAATTTTGGTAGAGCAGATTCTGCGCTTGTTCTGGGTCAGCCGCCATCTTCGCCGCCAAATCCACTGCACTTATGGCAACAATCGTAGCTAAGCGGTGTTCTTGGAGTAAATTCAATTGTAATTGACTTAGCTGATCGCTAAAATACTTTCGGTACAAATTGCAGCTGGGTACAACCTGCCGATTTTGCACTTGCACCAGTCCCATACTTTGCAATTTAAACGCCTGGATTGGATCTAATTTCACGGGGGTTGGTGACATCACAACCCGTGTCAAAGCTGTCACGAGTTCGGGATACTCTTGGAGATGCCACAATAGTCGCCGTAGATAGTCCCTGTAAATGCCCTCTTCAGCCGTCGTGCTTTCCAGCAGCTGTTCAAGTGTGATGTCTTCGAGCGTGATGTGATGCAGCGCCATTTGCACCCGATAAGGATTCCCACCAATCAAGCTCATAAGCCGTTGTGCTTCCTCAGTTCCCCAATCTAGTTGATGCTGATGTGCTAAATCTTGCACCTGAAGCGGGCTAAATTCTGGCAACTCAATCGACAACCCGACATTAAAGGGTGATTGATTAATATTGAGCGGAATATAAACTTCTGTCGAATGGACAATTACCAAGCGTAGTTTCTGCCAATTTTTGCTACTCTTGTCGGCATACCGGGCTTTCTGATACCAAGTTCGTAGCATCCCAAAAAAGTCGGTGGCAATTTTGGGGTAATTGAATACCACGTCCACTTCATCTAATGCCAAAACCAGCGGACTATCGATTTCTGTTAATAGATAATTTTCAAAATAATCTGTACAATTGTAATTGCTGCCAAATACTTCATCCCAATAGTCGTTTAACCGATTCGGAAGTTCCAAACGTCGAGTGACAACAGCACAGAACCATTGGAGAAATTGGCTTAGAGTCGTGAAAACATCGGCATCAGCGAGTTGTAAGCTTAACGTAACCGTTTTAAAGCCCTGCGCGATCGCAGAATCAATCATCCTTAACATCAAATAGGTTTTACCCATCTGCTTGGGCGCTTTAATCCGAATCAAAGCTCCTGGCTGTGATAGGGCTTCATAACACAGCTGCTCAGTGGGGGGACGCTCTACATAAAAGGCAGAATCGAGAGGAAGTGCGCCTTTGAGCAGGATACTGGAGCGACTCTCTATCGAGTCGGAGTCGGGCATGGTCTGGTCATCCGGGTCTAGAGCAAGATTAAACGCTCTGAAGTACAACTCCAAGCTTTGTCGATCCACAGGAACTTGGCGGCGTTGAATCTTGGCGATGGTGTTGGGACTCATGTGTGTCCGTTGACCGATTTGTTCCAGAGTGTAGGGAATGCCATCATTGTCCTCAATTTCCGACTGGTGCTGTGCCCTGCGCAAGCGCTGCCAACCTTGCAGCGTGAGGATGACACCCCGCTTACGCCTTGATGGTTGACTTTTCATGGGTATTCGATTGATTGGCTAATCTGCTTCAAATCAAACGGCATTTTACTCGATTGAGTTATTGTCCCACCTATGGAGGAGTCGAGTCATGTTCTTAACTTGTATACTTATCTTGCAATCTTTCCTTGAAAACCTCTCGGTATGGATGCAAACTACTAGTAGTTCCTGCCGTTGCCTCCGCAGTCAGATATAAATTTAAAAATTTTAAGATTATTCAGATGCTATTAGCGGAATTTTTTATTCCCCACGGACACTGCTATTTGTGGAAACCTGAGTTAGTAGGGTTACACATTATCTCAGATGCCTTAACAGCACTGGCGTATTACTCAATTCCGCTAATGCTTACCTATTTCGTTGCCAAGAGACAAGATGTACCCTTCAGCTGGATTTTTCTGCTGTTTGGTGC
>NZ_DATNPA010000223.1:0-4380 GCF_036703385.1 Allocoleopsis sp.
ACCTGATTAAGGAGATTGAGTCGCAAAGCCGTCAGGTCGATGGGGAGAATTTTATTCAAGCTACAGCTCGGCAGATTATCCATCATCCTGAGGCGAGAAAAAAAAACGTTCTGGTACACCTTGACTCGGGAGGAGCGAGACATTATCTATGACAAGCTCCTTCGGAAGGTAGCGATTTTAGATGGAGACATTGTTTCGGTAAATTTAAGCATTTGAGTCCAGCTTCTCATTGTTCAGGAAAATCACAGAGGATTTCCATGCAATCAAACCTAACAATTAATATTTTTGAGCAAGCAGCCGAGCGATTTACTGCTGCTGAAGCAGAAGCTCTCAAAGATTGGCGCTTACCTTGTAATTGCCAATCTCCTGGAGAGAGAGCTGATTGCCAGAACTGTCCGTACTTCAGGGAATTAGTACAACGCATTCAAGAAAAATTGCACTCAGCTCCTGCTGAAGTTTTTCCGGTGATGCTGCCACCAGAAATTCACCCCCCCTATCCTTCGGAAGTAAGGCAACAGTGCCTAGAACTTCATAGACAGGGATACTCCCTTGAAAAGATTCAGCAGTTGACTGGTGTTAGCAATCGCCAAACTCTTCGGCGCTGGATTCGCAAGGCGGGACAGTTAAAACAGGCATCCGAGTACTCGATGGCAGAAAGACAGCGTTACGTAAATCTATATGTTGAGGGCATGAGTCCTCAGCAAATTGAGGACGAGACTGGAATCTCTGCTGATTTAATTCGACAATGGACCCAGCAAGCCGGTGTGTCTAGACCGCGCACAAGTTATTCGGACGAACAAAAGGAGCAAGCTCTTGCACTGTACCAAGAAGGTCGAGATGTTAAAGAGATCGAAGCCCTGACAGGAGTCTATGCTCCATCCGTTCAATCCATGGCAAAAAGAGCGAATTTATACAGACCTAGGAAATATAAAGGCGGTCGGCCTCGATTACATTCACCAGAGGTCAGGCAATCTTGTCAGCAACTGCTTCAGGAGGGCAAAAGCCCACCCCAAATTGAAGAGTTACTGGGCGTGAGTGCTGATACGGTTCGCCGCTGGAAAAAGGAGTGGGAACAGACAGCGGATGGGGTTTCTCCTCTGGCTCAACCCAATACTTAATAGGGAGCTAGCTAACCGGGTTGAGTTTCTCATGTCGCCTTGCGTAGCTCGCTCAGGGGCACTAGATGAGCAAACAGATCGAGTTTGGCATATTGCCCCTCGATCTCCGTAATTTCAAACGGTGCAAAGCTCTCGCAGTGAGCCGGACACTCCGTCCAATAGACGCGATCGCCTACTTGGAGTCGAGAATTTAGCTCAATCACCCAGGCTTTGATTTGAGCGTGCTTCTCAGGAGACAGGTGCTTACAAGCCTCATTGAGTAGCTCTGGCGTAAAGCTGGGGACTAAGCGCAATCCGGCTACAGCTTCGGCACAATCGCACACAAGTAGCATTTCAGCCAGTTCCTCACTTAAAGAAGGTGCTGGCGAGGCAGTTGGTGAGGCTTGGGAGCTTGCTGCACCTGAACGATCAGCTAATTGGGGTCGTTTGCCAAATCCCTTCCCCGCTGCCGAAGCATCAGCAACGATCGCTGCTACTGACTCGATCGGGGCAGAGTCTTCAGCTTGTGCCAGTTCCTGTGCCTCCACAATTTTTTCATCCACTCCCCCCTGGTCAGCCTCCGAATTGATATCGAACGCTGAAGGCATTGCTGCGCCGTCACCCGAGGCAGTTTCATCCTCGATTTTCTCGGTTGGTTGATATGGATTGGAGATCGAATGATATGGATTTGATATTGAATCGGCAACGCTAGATTTATCAACGCTTTGGGTCGATTCAATATCAATTGAATCTGTAGGTGTAGGGGGGGGAGTGTCCGACTTGTTTCCGTCTGAACCCGTGGGATAAAAATAGACAGTACGGCGTCGGTCTTTACTAGAAGGTCGTGACCCAATCACCCGCTTACCGACCAAGCGATTCAGTGCCGGGTAAACGCTGTTGCCCACACCTAGCGCCTCTTTAATCTCGCTGGCTTCCAAGCCCTTGGGCGAGACGGACTGGAGCAAAGCAACGATCTGATTCCCAATGGTCTGACGCTCTTGGAGTTCCTTTGCATCAGCCCCTTCTTCACCGTGAGATATCCAGTGATTGTTCTCTGGGTCTAACTCTATCTTCAGGCGCTGTCCCTCAACGTCACGAGCCATGATGCTGAGGATTCGCGTCTGGTCTTTGGGGTCGATAATCAGGCGCTTCTTATTGTTGGGGTCAGGCTTAGGAATTTGGTCGAGCTGCCACACCCCCCAAACCGCACCGGCAATCGCACTGCTGCCACGCACCCGACCAACACCAACAGCTTCTTGATTCTTGCTGGAGTGGTGGATGAGGAGGAGAGCGCTGTTGTACCTCCCGCACAGTTCCTTGAGCTGGTAAATATTGTCGGCAAACTCAGCTGAGTTCTCCGAGACTTCCCGACCTGCATTGATGCGCCGTAAGCTATCGATAATTACCAGCGTTGGTCGGAACGACTCCAACTTTTCCTCCAACAGACCTAGCTGGCTGATATGGAACGAGTCCATAATTCGCAGGTTAGGACCATCCTCGTAACGGAAACCGCGCTTGAGCAAGCGTCCCCTGGCGGTGTTGAGCGACTCATCACACTGAATAATCAGAACTTTCCCCTGTTTGGTTTGTTCTCCCAAAAAGTGAGATTCACCCGTTACGACCGCAAAAGCTAGATCGTAGGCGAGTAAAGATTTACCGGCCTTCGGGTCTGCCACTAACAAAACGGCTTCACCCGCAGGCAACATACCGGGAGCAACGTATTCGATGCCCATTTGTGGCAGGGATAGAATTTCGTCGAAGCCTAAATCTTTGGGGATGGCAGTTTTTGAGTTTTCGTCGAGGCTCCTGATGACTCGCTCAAAGGCAGCGTCTTTGAGACGGTATCTCGCTTGAATCTGCCCTCTAGTAATTTCGCGTCGGGTGACATCGGTTTCTTTGAGCCATGCCTTAATCTCCAGCTTGGCGCGTTCGATTGGATCGTTGAGCTTTTGCTGTCTTAAGCGATTGTTGACAGCGGCGTGTATTGATTCCTCCAATCGCCGGATGAAGTCATCCTGGTCCATGCCTCGGTCTATACCCCATTGAACCCAATCTACTATATCTCCAGCTTCGGGCATTTCCTGCCAAATCGCCAGAGGGTCAAGAGTAATGAAGGGTAATCCAACTAGGGACGCTGCTGCTGCCGCTTTTTGGGCTTTCTGCCGTCCAGGTTCGTCATGGTCGGGAGCAAAAACGATGCCTGCGATGCCTGCTTTCTGATACTGGAGCATCGCATGCTTGAGGTCTTCCTTAGACCAACTACCGCCCTGGAGCGTTGAAGCGACTAGCCCTAAGGAACTGCGACTTGATTCAACACAAGCTTCGCCCTCTACCATCAGCAGCCACTTCCCAACAGCGTACTGCTCTACTTCCTCCATACGGTAAGGACTCCAGCGGTCAGCGCCTTTCTGCTTGACAGCCTTGCCCTGGTTGTTAATATGCCAAGGCAGGGTAGTTTTTTTGTACCCTTTGGGTTTGCTGGCATCCGGGGTTTCTAACCGTTGAACCCAGCGCCATTCGGGATAACGATAGATGATTTCCGTGTCATTCTTCCGCTGCTGCCGCTTAGGACTGTCAGTTGCCAGATCTGGTAACTGAGCGAATTGGACATCGGGTGAAAACGTACAATCCGGCTCTAACCCTGCCCTAACCTTGGGTTCCTGGGGAAGAGGTGCCAGCGGTCGCCGTGGGCGTGGAGGCGGAGGGTCGCCTTCCGTCGTGCCGTCTTCATAGCGCACCCGCACTCCCCAGTCTTGTGCCAACTCCAGCACGGCATCGGTAAAGCCTTTCCCTTGGGTCTGCATGATGAAGTTGATGACGTTTCCCCCAGCGGTGCAGCCGAAGCAATAGTACAGCTGCTTAGTTGGGCTGACGCTGAAGCTGGGCGTCTTTTCGTCGTGGAAGGGACACAGTCCCATATAGTCCTTGCCACGCTTCTCCAGGGCTACGTGTTCTGAGATGACCTCGACAATATCCGCCCGGTTGACCTGCTCGATCGTGTCATTGTCGATTCTTTTGAGGGCGATTGGAGTTGTCATCATGCCACCTCCTGAAGGCGAAGGTTGCAGCCAAGCCGGGGAAAGTTGCTGCAATTTGCAGCAAAATCGGGGAAAGTTGCTGCAATTGTTGCTGCCAAGTCGCGGAAAGTCGTTGCCAAGTCGGGGAAAGTTGCAGCAAAATCGGGGAAAGTTGCTGCAATTGTTGCTGCAATTTGGGCTATTATGTGGGAAGCGGGATACCCGTTCACGGGATATCTATTTCTTATAGTCGGCTCAATATTGCG
>NZ_DATNPA010000224.1:0-19126 GCF_036703385.1 Allocoleopsis sp.
TGTGGGTGTCTCTTTAATCAGAATCGGTGGGAACGCCGGAGTTAGCCCTAAATCTCGAAACTTGTTCGCCAGCAGATAAACCGATTCACTATCTTCAGCGCCCGACTCAAACACCCCAACGGATTGCTTGGCATTCGCCGCCGCTAGGATCGTGCTAATCGCCGTCTGCGCCTTTTGGGCAACTTCTCCCGCAATTGGTGGCGTGCCAATCACTAACCCAGAGGCGATACTGACCAATTCTCTCACCTCTTGGGGGTCAGCCCACCTTAAATCCATCATTTCCACGGCCACACCTGTTTTGGTGATACCGTGAGCGATCGCTTGGGAGAGGCGATCGCTATAGCCGTAATCCGACAGGTAAAATACAGCAACGGTTGTTTCTGCCTTCGCCTGTTCTTCACTCCATTGGCGATAACGACCGGTTAGTTCGGTAACATAGTGATGCAGTAGGGGGCCGTGACCGGTTGCAATGGTAGTAATCGCGGGCAACTGACTCATCCGCTTCAGGGCAGACAGCACCGATCGCGCATTCGGCCCCATTAAACAGTCATAGTAATATTTAAAATCCTCTTCAAGGAGTTCTAAATCTTCATCAAAGGTATGATCGTCGCAATAGTGCATCCCAAATGCATCACAGGTATAAAGAATCTGCGTTTTGGCATCGTAGGTGAAGATGGTGTCAGGCCAATGCAGATTGGGGGCAATCACAAATTCCAGAACATGTCCGTTCCCCAAGTCTAGTGTGTCGCCATTTTTCACAATGAGTTGCTTAAACGGCTGATGCACCCAATTTTCCAGAAACTGAATCGCTACCTTTGACCCCACAACCGTCACGTCAGGCGCTAGTGCCAGGATATCTTTAACCAACCCACTGTGGTCTGGTTCAGTATGACTGACAATTAGGTAATCCAGTTGAGTTGGGTCAATCTGTTCTGTCAGGGTATCCAGGTACAGTTGACGAAACTTTTCGTGAGAGGTATCTATCAGGGCAATTTTTTCCCCCTGAATGATGAATGAGTTGTAAGTGGTGCCATTTTGTAGACCGAATTCAATGTCGAAGCGATCGCGATCCCAATCCAGCGATCGGATTGCTGTTGTACTATCAGCAATTTCCACCGTCTGCATCGTCAACCTGCGCTTAACTCCCTCAGCCAGTGCTACCATCTGAAGCCTCCTTTTGTGCAACTCATACATCTGCATCTATGCTGATTATTTTTACATATCAATTTGAGTTGTAAAAATAGATATATCTTATGCAATGGTTCAAAAATTTCATTAGATCCAGCTCAGGAGTTGCAGGAGCCTCCCTTTTTGCAGGTATAGCTAAGGCTTGTAGTTGCTCTTGAGAGCGCTAAAGCAAGACCATAAATAAATCGAGTG
The DNA here is from genome assembly GCF_036703385.1 of Allocoleopsis sp. NCBI lineage: Bacteria > Bacillati > Cyanobacteriota > Cyanophyceae > Coleofasciculales > Coleofasciculaceae > Allocoleopsis > Allocoleopsis sp. Next base: position 1,381 of record NZ_DATNPA010000224.1, read on the forward strand.
AGTGACTCCGGATATTGGCGAGTTTTCCAGTAATGATTACCAGGACGCATTTTCAAGTGATAAACCTTCTGATATCCAACAGTTGGTTTCCGTGACGATGGTCTAATTTTCTCTCGTCTTGGTGTAACTCTCCGTAATATATAATGAGGTTCCTAACAGCGTGAGCGCTGATTTAATAAAAAGATTTAAACACTACCATTTTTTGACAGCTGTCAGTTCACCTGGGAAGCTGGAAATAGAATCTGTTGTAATGTTTTAGTGGATAGAACCCCAATGATTAAAACTAACATTTGGGTGTTTTTTGTTTTCTATGTAATTTACGCCCTAATTAGTGTACCGCTTTTCTTATCAACCTCTGATGGTTGGTTAGCCATTTTTGTTTACCTAATTTTTGGAACTATTTACTACGCTTTTACTTCTGTCTTGTTATTCCTAAGTGCAACTTTTCGCACACGTAGGGGACGAACAATCGTTAAAATCAATAAAAGTTTATTGCTAAAAATTATAGGTTTTCAAGCTTTTGTTGTTCTATTTAACTATAGAACTTGTGGTGATTCTCTCTGCTACGAGGGTTTTTTACCAAGCCTCTTGGAAGAAAGCAGTATTCCATTATTTATCACACCACCCTTTGTAGTGGTCGTATTCGCCCTGCTTTTATACTTGATTATGTTGTCCTTATTCTTACTAGACGTAGGATAAAGGCTTGAAGGTTATAGCAGTCGGCAAGGTGATCAGGACAAAGTAAAATACTGAAACCAAGACCCGTCAATATGCATCTCTTCTGCCTACTCCTGCGGAGAACGCTGCGCGAACTGCCTTCTGCCTCCTCGTATGAACTCCGGTGCCTTTTGCTATAGGTGATAAGCAACTTAGCCATTGAAAAATTTTAAAATTTATCTTCCCAAGCTGGAATATTGCTCAGCTGCTGTGACTGAAGAAAATAGCGGCTAAGATAATCAGACCCAAAAGGGCTAGGGGAACCCAGAGATTAGATAGCTCTATCATTTAGGATTTTTTGTCTTGGCTGTGACTGAGATGAATTAAAAATAATTATAGATATTTTGTAAAATATAAACCAAGCTTGATTGAAGGGCTAATATTATGACCTTCCCCGACTTGGTGACTTGGCTACAAGAACGAACAGCCTTCGGTAATTTGTCAGTAGAGGTGTTGAATGCGATCGCGCAAGTGATGCAAGAACAGGTAGTGAGTGCCAATACGCGCCTAGTTCTCGAAGACACACCTGTTGAATATCTCTATATTTTGCAGCAAGGACGCATTGAGAGCGATCGCGCCTCGCCCACGCTTCGCTATGGCTCTAACCCGACGAGTTCCCCTTGGGCAATCAGTTGGCTCCCAGGAGCCATCATTCATTTGCAAGAATTGCTATTTGACCAATCGGCTCAAAGAACCGTCCAAACCCTGAGCGAATGTCAGCTATGGGTAATACCTGCCGAGGGATTTCGAGAATTACTCGAAGCCTACCCCGAAATTTCCCAAGCACTTTCACCACAACTGGCGGCTGAACTCGCTCAGCTGTCCTCTCAACTGAGCTATGAGCAAGAACGTCAAGGTACATTACGACCTTACTTAGTCAATCGGGCAAAACGTGGGATTGTGGGAAAAAGCCGCTATGCCGTGCGCTTACGGCAGCAAATTAAAAAGGCGGCAGAAGATCGCAAGTCAGCACTCATTTTTGGCGAACCGGGACTGGAAAAAGATAATATCGCTACACTTATACACTTCGGTTCCATCTACCGACGCGAACCCGTAATTAAAGTCGATTGCAGCACCGTGCAGGCAAGTGGTGCAGAACTATTCGGTCGTGCTGGAGGCAAACCAGGCTTAATTGAAGCGCTTGGACAAGGCACGTTGATTCTCAACAATATTCAGGAACTGCCCCCAGAGTTGATGCCGATTCTCGCTAATTTGCTAGAAACGGGTACCTATACACCCGTTGAGAGAGAGCAAAGTAAGAACACGGACGAAGCCAATCCAAAATCTAAAATCCAAAATCCCAAATTGCAATGTCAGGCGCATATCCTGATGATCTCTGAAAAAGCCCTACCAGAGATTGAACACCAGGTTGCTCATTTAATTAAAGTCCCACCGTTGCGAGTCCGGAAAGCCGATATTAGCGACCAGATGGATTACTACATTAGTCTCTGGTGTCGGGCGAGAGGGATTTCTAAACCCCGTGTCACGCCAGAAGCCTTGCGCCGATTACAAGCGTATGATTTTCCCGGTAATCTAAGGGAGTTGCAAAATCTCGTAGAGCGATCGCTCGTTCAGTTGGGCAATGGCAAAGAACTCACGGAAGAACTGGTCTGGCCTTCTCAGAGTAAGAAAAAACAATTCCGATTAAATCTGCTCAATGCCTATCCTGGATTCAGGCGCTTTTTAAGGAGTGAGTGGTGGCCCGATCGCATAAACTACGGCTTTACCTTATGGTTCTTTGCCCTGATTGTGGTACTGGGATTTGTTGGCCCCCAAAATCGTCAGGAAAACTTTACCTTAAATCTGTTTTGGGCGTGGTGGTGGCCTCTCGTTCTCATTGGCTTTCCCTTTGTTGGACGACTCTGGTGCGCGGTTTGTCCCTTCATGATTTACGGGGAAATTACCCAAAAGCTTTCCCTCTGGCTGTGGCCTCGACAGTTGAAGCGTTGGCCTAGAGAAGCCGCTGAAAAGTGGGGTGGCTGGTTTTTGTTTGGCCTATTTACCTTAATTTTTTTGTGGGAAGAACTTTGGAATTTAGAGAACACGGCTTACCTCTCCGCTTGCTTGCTGCTGTTAATTACAGCTGGGGCGATGATTTTCTCCGCGATTTTTGAGCGCCGCTTTTGGTGTCGGTATCTGTGCCCAATTGGGGGAATGAATGGTTTATTTGCCAAGTTATCGATGACGGAACTCAGGGCGCAGCAGGGTACTTGTTCAGCGGAATGCACGACCTATCAATGTTATAAAGGCGGCCCCCAAAAAGGTGAAGGATTGGAAACGGCAGGTTGTCCTTTGTATTCCCACCCAGCTCAACTGGAAGATAACCGGGATTGTGTACTGTGCATGACCTGTCTCAAAGCCTGCCCTCATCGCTCCGTGGAGGTCAATTTGCGTCCTCCAGGAATTGAGCTTTGGACAACTCATAATCCCCGCACTTATGAGGTGGCCCTACTCCTATTGTTGCTCGGTGGGATATTTCTGCATCGGCTACCGGAGATACAAACAGAATTGGGCTTGTCCCTGAATTTGCAGGATTTTTGGCAACACGTTGGGTTGTCGCTTGCGGTGTTAGTGATTCCTGCCGCTATTCCGTTAATCGCCTATGCAGGAGAGCAGGCATTTTACCGACTCCTTCAAACTTTAAAATCTCAAATCCCCAATCCCAAGCCTAAACCGTTTATCGCGCTTGCTTATGGGTACTTGCCCCTAGTCCTTGCGGGTAACTTGGCTCATTACCTGCGCTTAGGTTTGAGTGAAGGTGGGCGTCTTTTGCCCGTGACATTTGCAACGTTTGGCTTGAGGGGTGAAAGTTTACCGATCTGGGTGGCTCATCCGGCTGTGATCGCCTTTTTGCAGAGCATAACACTGATTTTTGGTGTGGTTTTAACGATGATTCTGACGCAAAAAATTGCCTGTCAGCCTGTGCGATCGCTGCTCGCGCAGCATCTAGCTTCGGTTATTCTTGGTGTCTGTCTTTGGGCAATTATCGTTGGTTACTAAGTGAGAAAACAGATCAGAAAAAACCCTCAGCGAGTTGCCGAGGGTGGTCATCAGGGTGCATCTAATAATTGTTAATCCGCTGCGACTCTCACGGTATCCGGAAAAATCGAAGAGTTTCTTTGAGGCGCGATCGCACCTTTATCGAGGTGCTGGGTGCAAGGTGAGGAATCAAAAGAGACATAATCAGTTGATCAGTACAGTGTCATCCTCCTTTAGATTTAGGTTAGCTTGATTAATAAGAAACGATCAGCTCTCTTGCCCGCGCCACCTCTTTGCCCTCATGCCCATGCAAGCTCTCAACCGCTTAGCTGCCAGAGTTGCTGGTAAACTTCCCTTACAAACCGTCCTCATTGTCCCCTTCGTCGTGCAAATCGTTGGCACAGTGGGGTTGGTGGGGTATCTCTCCTATAAAAACGGATATCAAGAAGTGAGTAACCTTGCTACTCAACTCCAACTTGAAATCAACGCCCGTATCGATCAGCACCTTGATAGCTATTTAGCTATTCCCTCTCAGCTGAATAAAATCAATGTTGATGCTTATGAATTAAAACTATTAAATTTATTTGACTTCAAAAGTACAGGGCAATATTTTTGGAGAGAATTACAAGTTTTCAATATAAGCTACATCAATTTTGCGACTCCGAAGGGAGAATTTATCGGAGCCGGGGATTATGGGCAGGGCAGTATCCAAATCGAAGAAATTCCGAAGCATAGCCAAGGTAAATCTTACAAATATGATACCGATAAAAAAGGTGCCCGCACTCGCCTGATATCCGTTCAGGATTTCGACCCTCATAAGGAATCGTGGTATTTCAATGCCGTAAAAGCAGGTAAACCTGTATGGAGTGAAATTTATAATTGGGATACCAATCCTGAAATCATGTCTATCGCTGCCAGCTATCCTTTATATGATGAGAACAAAAACCTTATAGGAGTCACAGGCATCGATCTGAAGCTGTCGGATATTAGCCGCTTTTTAAAGAATATAAAAATTGGCAAATCAGGAAAGGCGTTTATCTTAGAACGCTCTGGACTATTGGTTGCTAGTTCTGTTAATGAACCCTCCTTCAGAATGGTCAATGATCAGGCCAAAAGACTCAACGCCGCGAACAGTGTTACTCCTGGTATTCAACGAACAACATGGTATTTGCAAAAACATTTTGGCAACCTCAATCGGATAGAGAAGAGTTATCAACTAAACCTAGACTTATCAGGTCAGCAACAATATATTCGAGTATCCCCTTGGCGAGATCAACTCGGATTGGACTGGTTGGTTGTGGTGGTCATTCCCAAAGCCGACTTCACGGAGCAAATCAATACCAATACTCGCACCACTATCCTGCTGTGTATCGCGGCCTTAGTTGGGTCAATTGGGGTTGGTGTTCTGACCGCTCGTTGGATTACTCAACCCATCCTACGGATGAATACGGCTGCCAAAGATATTGCCAAAGGAAAATGGGATAAACCTGTAGAAATCGAACGTTCTGATGAAGTAGGAGAACTAGCAAATTCCTTTAATACAATGGCAGCACAACTACAACAATCGTTTGCTGAACTCAACTTCTTAAATGCAGAGTTAGCGCAGCGTGAAAGCCAACTCCGGCAATTTTTGAATGCTATACCTGCGGGAGTATCTATCCATGAAGCGACGGGCAAAGTTTTGTACTTCAACCAGGTAGCAAAGCATTTACTCGGTATAGAAAGAATCCCGGAGGCTGCCAATGAAGAACTCGCCCAAGTGTATCAATTCTATCGCCAAAACCAGCTATACCCGACTGAAGAAATCCCAGCATTACTTGCTCTAAAAGGCGAAACGGTCTTTGTTGATGATATAGAACTTCATCGAGATGGGGCGATTATTCCCTTTGAGGTATGTGCTACCCCAATTTTCGACGAGCAAGGAAACATTATTTATGCAATCACAGCATTCCAAGATATTACAGAGCACCAACAATCTAAAGAACTCTTAGCCAGATACAACCGCACTTTAGAAATTCAAATTGCCGAACGTACCGCAGAATTAGTGGGGGCGAACGAACAATTAAACTATGAAATTGCCGAACGTAAGTTCCTAGAAGTAAAACTTCAGACTTCTACTCAGCAAGTGCGGACAATCTTTGAATCGAGCCTCGATATTGTACTCATTATTGATGAGAAAAGAAGTCTACAAGTGATACCGACGAAAGCAATTGACGGGTACGCTGACGACACCAATCTGCTCAATTGGATAGTCGCTCCATTCTTTCAAGAGCACACAGAAGAGATTTGGTTCGCTCAAGTACAACAGGTATGGGAAACTCAGCAAAGTATCAATTTTGACTATAGTCTACGCATCAATAACAGAGAGGTTTGGTATACAGCTTGCATTTCACCGTTGTCAGCTCATTCTGTTGTTTGGGTTGCCCGTGATATTAGCGATCGCATTCAGGTAGAACAAGCTCTAAAAGCGTCTCAAGCTCGATTTGCGGGTATTCTCGAAATTGCTAACGATGCCATTATTTCAGTCAACACCAAGCAACGAATCACTCTATTTAACCAGGGTGCTGAAAAGATTTTTGGATACAGGGCTGATGAAGTTTTAGGTCAGCCTCTCGATTTGCTCTTACCTGCTAGCGTGAGAGCCATTCACCATCAACACATTACTGCTTTTAGCGAATCTGTCAGTAAAGCGCGACGCATGGGAGATCGAAGCGAGATTTTTGCTCGCCGCAAAGATGGAACTGAATTTACCGCTGACGCCTCAATTTCTAAGCTGGAAATCAATGGGGAAAAAGTCTTTACTACCATTTTGCGCGATATCACTCAACTCAAACTGACAGAAGAAAGGCTGCGCCAAACCAATCAGGAAATGCAAGCTATTTTTGCCGTATTCCCCGATCTACTTTTTCGGGTGGCGCTTGATGGAACTATCCTGGACTATAAAACAAAAGATGAGGACTATTTATATTGCCCACCGGAATTATTCCTGGGTAAGAGAGTTCAAGACATATTGCCTCCCCCGGTTGGACAGAAAATACACGCCGCAGTTGAGCAAGTACTGGAAACTAATTTACCCATCAGTCTGGAATATTCATTACCCATGCCTGAAGGTGAACAATACTTCGAGGCTCGAATGGTTCGCCTTCACGAAAATGAAGTCATTGCTGTGACTCGTAATATTAGCAATCGGAAACTGGCGGAACTGGCGTTAAAAACCAAAACCGAAGAACTCGATTACTTCTTCAGTGCAGCCCTAGATTTACTCTGCATTGCCAACACTGATGGCTATTTCCTGCGCCTCAATCCCCAATGGGAAAAAACTCTCGGCTATCGCCTGGAAGAACTGGAAGGTACCCGGTTCCTTGACTATGTTCATCCAGAGGATTTAGAGAGTACCCTAGATGCGATCGCACGTCTAACCGAGCAACAAGAAATTCCCAACTTCGTGAACCGTTACCGTTGCCGCGATGGGTTGTATCGTTGGATTGAATGGTGTTCTGTTCCTATGGGCAACTTGATTTATGCCGCAGCTAGGGATATTACTGAGCGCAAACAAGCGGAAGAAGCCCTGCGCCACAGTGAAGCAACCAATCGCTCCATCCTTAGTACGATACCCGATTTACTGATCTGGATGAATCAGGATGGCACCTACCTGGAAATATCAGTGGGTCGAGATTTTCAACTTTTCAATTCAGAACAGTCCTACGTTGGCACCAACATTTACAGCGTGCTGCCATATCCTACCGCTCGACAACGAATGGAGTACGTGCAACGCGCACTGCAAACGGGTGAACTACAGGTTTACGAGCATCAGCTTGTCGTGCAGGGAGAAACCCATTACGAAGAAACCAGAATTGCCGCCAGTGAAAACGGTAACGTTTTGGTCATGGTGCGGGATATTACAGCTCGCAAACGCACAGAAGAAAGCTTGCAAGAGAGAGAGGAGCAATTGCAACTCGCGTTAGAAGGGTCTGGGGATGGATTTTGGGATTGGAAGATTCAAACAGAAGAGGTTTATTTCAGCCCCAGGTATCTAGAAATGCTGGGTTATGAGGTGGACGAACTCCCCCGAGAGTTCAGCACTTGGGAGCGGTTGATTCATCCCGACGATCAACCTTGGGTGATGGAAACTTTAAATGCACATTTAGCCGACAGCTCAGTTCCTTACAATTTTGACTATCGAGTACTCACTAAATCGGGGGAAGTGAAATGGATTGCCAATTACGGTAAGGTTGTCGCTCGTGACTCCAATGGTCTGCCGTTGCGGATGACGGGAACCCATCGAGATGTGAGCGATCGCAAACGCTCAGAACTAGAATTACAAGAGCGAGAGTACAGGCTGCGTACCCTTGCCGATAATCTACCCAATGGTGTAATTTATCAACTCGTTCAAGAACCCAATGGAAAGCTTTACTTCTCTTACATCACCGCAGGAATTGAACGCCTAGTTGGCATCAAACCGGAAGTTATCATGCAAGATGCTAGCGTCTTATACAATCTCCTTATTGAAGAAGATCGCTTGCTCAATGAGCAGTTAACCGAGGAGTCTAGGCGTCATCTATCGCTTTTTGAGATGCAGATGCGTAAGCGAACAGCTACAGGTGAAATTAAATGGTCTTATGTTCGTTCAGCTCCCCGTCGCCTGGATGATGGGCGAACCGTTTGGGATGGGATTGAAATCGATATTACCAATCTCAAGCAAGCCGAAGTAGAATTAGCAAAAGCTAAGGAAGCGGCAGAAGCAGCCAACCGTGCCAAAAGCGCCTTCCTAGCGAACATCAGTCACGAACTCCGCACCCCCCTCAACGGCATTTTGGGCTACACGCAAATTCTGCAACAGCACTCTAACAGCACCCCCAAGCAAAAAGAAGGTATTGACATTATTTACCAATGTGGGATGCACCTCCTGACGCTGATTAACGATATTTTAGACGTATCTAAAATCGAAGCTGGAAAGCTCGAACTCTATCCAGAAAACTTTAATTTTCCCTCCTTCCTCACCGACATCATTGAAATCTTCCGCCTCAAAGCTGAACAAAAATCCCTGACCTTTACCTACCTTCCCTTGAGCGAACTGCCCAGAATCATTCATGCCGATGAAAAGCGACTGCGTCAAGTCTTAATGAACCTGCTGTCCAATGCCATCAAATTTACCGATACGGGTAGCGTTACCTTCAAAGTAGAAATTCTAGAGGACGTAGCAGTCACTCCACTATCTTCAATCCAAAATCCAAAATCTAAAATCCAAAATCGATTGGTTCGCTTCCAAATTGAAGATACAGGCATCGGGATCACACCAGAACAATTGGAAAAAATCTTCTTACCCTTCGAGCAAGTGGGGGATAGTTCGCGCCGTGCAGAAGGAACAGGTTTGGGACTGGCAATTACTCAAAAAATTGTTGAACTCATGGCAGGTAACGTTTTTGTCGAGAGTACTCCAAAAACGGGCAGCCGATTTTGGTTTGACCTAAACGTGCCAGTCGGCTCGACGCCAATTAAGTCAACCACCGTAACAAGAACCGACCCCATTATTGGCTACTCTGGCTCTCAACAAAAAATCCTCATTGTTGATGATCGTTGGGAAAATCGCGCAGTATTCGTCAATATCTTAGAACCTATCGGCTTTGAACTCGAAGAGGCCGCAAATGGACAGGACGGATTAGAAAAAGCCTTAGCATTTCAACCCAATTTAATTCTTGCTGACTTAGTCATGCCAGTGATGGATGGCTACCAGATGACACAACAACTCCGCCAAGTCCCAGAGCTTCAAAATACAATAATTATTGCGATTTCTGCCAATGCATTTATCGCTGACCAACAAAAAAGCTTAGAATCTGGCTGCAACGACTTTCTCCCTAAGCCGATCCAAGCTGAAGACTTGTTAGACAAAATCAAGAGTTTCTTAAACTTAACGTGGATTTATTACAGTGAGAGTAAAACGCAATCCGAGGAATTAGGGGATGAATCGAGTCGCTACACCCAGGTTACCCTAACAGAAATGGTCATACCCCCTCCTAATGCACTGCTTGCCCTGTATGAGGCGGCTAATACGGGTTATGTGCAGGGTGTTGAGCAGGAAATCATCCGACTCCAGCAATTAAATCTCAACTATACTCCTTTTACAACCCGGATACTGGAACTCGCCGCCGATTTTGAATATGAAGAAATTGCCAATATCATTGACCGCTATTTATCAGAAGACCCAGAATACAAATAGTTCTGATTAACTAATTTTTTCTAAAAATGCAGTCTTATCACGAAGTTCTCCTTAGTCAAATTCTTAATAAAAATTTAACAAACTTTGATTTAGATATCGACAATAGCACCCAAAAAGAGGAAATTCTGGTGGTCGATGACACCAGTGCCAATCTGAAATTGATTTCTGATTTTTTGGGAGAGTCTGGGTTTAAAGTTCGGATAGCTAAAAGTGGTATCCAAGCTCTAAAACTCTTAGAAAGAGCCTCACCTGACCTCATTTTGTTGGATATTATGATGCCGGAGATGGACGGGTTTGAAACCTGCCGCCGTCTGAAAAGTTGGGAGAAGACGAAGGATATCCCTGTTATTTTTATGACGGCGATCGCTGATTTTGCCAATCCGGAGAATAAGGTCAAAGGATTGACGCTGGGGGCAGTGGATTACATCACTAAGCCAATTCAACTGGAAGAGATATTAGCCCGTGTCAAAATCCACCTGCATCTGCGTAGCTTAACGAAGCAACTGCAAGAGCAAAATGCCATCCTTCAAGAAGAAATTCGCAACAAGGAAGCCGCAGCAAAGCATCGTCAACAGGCAGAAGCCAAACTCATCGCGAGTGAAGCAAAACTAGCAACAGCCCAGCGAGTTGCCCATGTGGGAAATTGGGAATTTGATGCCCTGACCAAAGAGCTGACTTGGTCAGAGGAGCTATTTCGTATATTTGGTCTTGATCCATCTCAACCTGAACCCACCTACAAGCAAAATATTCAGCAGATTTATCCCGATGATAGAGCCTTGTGGCAAAAAAAGGTGAGGCGAGCGCTCCAACAAGGACAATCCTATAATTTTGATTTTCGGATTGTACGACCGAATGGTCAAGTCCGGCATATTGAGGGACGAGGAGAAGGGATAGTTAACGAGCAAGGGCAGGTGATTAAACTGTTCGGAACAGCGCTGGATATCACCGATCGCAAGCAAGCTGAGATGCTTCTAGCTGGACAAAATCACATCCTAGAACTCATTGCCTCTGATGTGCCACTCTCTGAAATCCTCGATACTCTCGCTAGGTTTGTTGAGCAACAATCTGGGAAGATGCGATGTTCGTTTCTCCTACTCGATCCAGAGGAGCGATTACGCTTCGGTGCAGCCCCCAGTTTGCCACAGAGTTACAACCATGCGATCGATGGTGTAGCCATTGGTCCGGAGGTTGGCTCTTGCGGTACAGCCGCCTATAGTAAAGCCACTGTAATCGTGTCTGATATTGCCACCGATCCCCTATGGGCATCTGGTCGCGATTTGGCGTTATCTTACGGACTCAGAGCCTGCTGGTCTACACCGATTTTATCCGCACAAGGAACAGTGTTAGGAACCTTTGCAGGATATTATGACCAACCTCAAAGGCCAACTCAACTTGACCAAGACTTGATTGCCCAAACTCTCTACCTCGCCAAAATTGCCATTGAACGTGAGCGATCGCAACAGGAATTGCGACAATCAGAAGCACGAGAACGGGAAAAAGCTCAAGAACTAGAGCAGACCCTAGGCGAATTGAAACGGACCCAAACCCAACTCATTCAAACCGAAAAGATGTCTTCTTTGGGGCGAATGGTAGCAGGGATTACTCATGAGATTAATAATCCAATTAGCTTTATTTACGGTAATCTTACCCCTGCCAAGGAATACTTTAAAGACTTGACTCAACTCATTGAGATTTACGAAAAAACTTATCCTAATTCTACCCCAGAAATTCAGCAGTTGATTGAAGAAATTGACTTAGAGTTTCTGATGGAAGATTGGTCAAAACTTATGCATTCTATGCAAGTAGGAGCTGAACGCATCGAGCAGACTGTTCTATCTCTAAAAAGCTTCTCTCGACTGGATGAATCTGCTCTAAAACCTATAGATATTCATGAAAATCTTGATAATACTCTATTGATTTTGCAACACCGACTCAGAGCAGAAGGGAATAGACCAGAAATTCAGGTGATTAAAGATTATAGTCAACTCCCACTGCTGTACTGTTATGCCAGTCAGTTGAATCAGGTGTTTATGAATCTGTTCGATAATGCAATTGATGCCTTGGAACACCAATCTGAATCTAGATTAATTACCATCAAAACAGCAATGGAAAGTGGAGAGTGGAGAGTTGAGAATGAGGAAGAATCCACCTCTACTTCGTCAGTGGTTATTCGGGTTACTGACAATGGCAAGGGAATGGACGAGGAAGTCCTTCAGCATATATTTGACCCGTTTTTTACAACCAAGGCTGTAGGAAAGGGTACAGGCTTAGGATTAGCGATTAGCCACCAGATTGTTGTGGAAAAACATAAGGGTCACATCAGTTGCCTTTCGACTCCAGGACAAAAAACGGAATTTATTGTAGAGATTCCAGTTAACTTGAATATACACGAAAATCCATAGAGACTTCCTGATATCGTTCAGTCAATGGCATTCTTTCCCATAAGGTTTTCATCTTCTGTTGCATAATTGGGATGCTTTGCAGCACAACAGCTTATGACCAGGCCCTACTGGATAAGGCGCTCTTTTGGGAATCGGCTTTTTTAGCTGGAGGGCAAGTTTTTTTAGTGCGATTTTTATAAACCCAACCGGATACTGGAGCACTAATTTCTAACCATCCATCTTTTTCTTGCCCAGTCACAGCGATTGGGGTACCTGGTTTGATCACTTCCCCAGTTTTTTTACTTCTAGCTGATTCTCGGACGTTGGATGATTTAATCACCACATAAGTACAATTATCTTTATCTTTTAGTGGCGCTGAATTATCGGTTGAGCCGGCTTGATCAGATTCGGATTTTGAGTCGGATTTATTAGGTTCAGGAGTAGTGTTCGCTTTATTCGCTTCAGACGTGGCGCTAGTTTTATTGGGTTCAGGTGTCGCGTTCGTTTTATTAGCCGTTGTCACCGCAGAAGGGGGGGGTTGACGAATTGCCGAAAAGATACCGACGCCAACGATAAGAGTTGCGGTGCTTGCCCCAATGATCAGGGGTAATTTGTGGGGGAATCTAGAAACAGAACCCTGCATCGACGGTGAACTGTTTTGCGATCGCAAATGATGGGCAGGAGAAACGGTTGCTGTTTCCTCCAGCAAATTGACCGAACGGCGAGTTGCCTGACCTGAGGGGATGTAGGATTTAACCAGTGACTGAATAGCCTGTATTCCCTTAATGGCAGATCCAGACCCACTTTGGAGCGTTTGCAGCGCCTTAGACGCAGATTGATAGCCACCTTGCAAGTAGTGACTCATCCTCTGTTTAGCTATATTTGCCAGCGCTTGCGCTCTGTGGGGATTGGCGATTGGTTCCAGCGCTTGCATTGCCTCAGCCGCTGACTGGTAGCGGTATTTGAAGTAGTGGCGTACCATCTTCGTCAAAACAGCCGCCAAGGCATCGCTAACTTGAGCCTGTTGCTGCCAGATGATTTCCCCCGTGTCGGGGTCTTCGGGAAATTGGGTAGGATTAAGTCCAGTCAAGGCTTGAATGCCAATCATACCGAGCGCATAAAGATCGCTACTAGTACGGGGTCTGCCTTGTCCTTGCTCACTCGGCATGTAACCTGGAGTACCAATAGCCACCGTCTCTTTGACCAGTTCTTGCGCAACGATGGATTGCATCTGCACTTGCTTAACAGCGCCAAAATCAACCAGAACGATTTTGTTGTCCTGCTTGCGGCGAATTAAGTTCTCAGGCTTGAGGTCGCGATGGATAACACTGTTAGTGTGGACAAAATCTAGGATGGGTAAGACTTCTTGGAGTAGTTCAATGACTTGGCTTTCACTCCACGGCTGACCGGGTTCCAGTTCCACATTGAGTGGATGTCCGTCGATAAATTCCTCTACCAGGTAGAACTCTTGGTTTTCCTCAAAGTAAGCTAATAGTCTGGGAATCTGGTCATGATTACCCAGTTTTTCCAGCGTTTCAGCTTCGCGAGTAAAGAGGCGTCTAGCTATTTTCAAAAATTCGGGGTCGCTAGAAGCGGGCTTGAGATGTTTAACGACACAAGTGGGATTGCCAGGTCGGCGAGTGTCTTCGGCGATGTAAGTATGACCAAATCCGCCTTGGCCTAGTACTCGCACCACTTGGTAACGCTGGTCTAGTAATGCGCCTATCATGGTATTGCTGTATTGCTTCCCCCGCATTTAACCGTTAGCATAATCAATTTTTCCATCAACAACCAACTGTTTCCGGATTTTTAATAGATAAGTGAAATTCCTATGAATTTCATCTCAAAAAAGATTAATCCCCTAACAATTTCCCTGATGAAGCTGACCCCAAGATGTAGGTAGATTTACAGGGGAATTATCGGGATAATGCCATAACCTTGTGGGTAGGTAAGGCTTGACTCCACGAAAAGTCCCTTTCCTAAAAGACTTATCGCAGTCTTTAGAAAGCTTCATTAAGGTATCGGAGTCATGGCTGAACTCAAACTGCGCCTAAAACAGGGAAATACGGAAAGAGTAATTACGGTGAATCGGGATGAATTTACGCTCGGTCGGTTGCCAGAATGTGACTTAAACCTGCCTTACGAGGGCATTTCTCGATACCATGCCCGCTTTTTAAAAACGGCTTCAGGAGTGTGGATGCTTGAGGATATGGGGAGTAAAAACGGGACGCAATTGAATAAACGTCCTGTGAACTCGCCTCAAGCGGTGAATGACGGCGACCTTATTGGATTGGGAGCTGTTAACCTCGTGGTTCTTTTGACCGAGCCGCCTCAACCTCATACGATAAATCTGCAACCCTTGGCTCAGGGAGCGACCATCCTTCGCAATGTCAAAGAATTGCAACAGCATTGGATACAAGCTGATGCTCAGAGTGATGATAATAGTCACAAAGACAAAGCGATCGCTCGTCTCAAAGACTTAGTGGAGATAGCCAAAAGCTTAAGTGCAGCTGAATCTATAGAAGCGATTTTCTCCCAGGTTCAAAAAGTCGTTTTCCGTTACCTCCAAAGTATTGATCGATTGGCGTTGTTAATTGATGTTAGTAGTTCAGGGCAACTGGAATTACTCAATGCTGCCACTAGAAACGTTACCCAACAGAATAATCTGGCACCCGATGGCAGTTGGATTAGCCGCAGCATTTGTCAAAAAGCATTTATCGAGAAAGTTGCCATTCAAACGGCGGATGCCCAACTTGACCAACGTTTTGAAGGGCAACAGAGTATTTTAATCAAAGGCATTGGTAGCGCAATGGCTGTTCCTTTATGGGATGAAAATAAGGTTGTCGGTGTTCTGTATGCCGATGCTCATTTTTCTTCAAGCCATTGGGCAGAGGAAGGAGAAGAAGACCTCAGCTTTTTTTCAACTTTAGCGAATTTAGTAGCTTCTAGCGTGCAACGTTGGCTGTTGGAACAGAAGCTTAGAAGCGAAGAAATGATTCGGCAAAGATTAGAGCGCTATCACTCCCCAGCCGTTGTGCAGCAGTTGATATCGGTAGGAGCATTGCCAAATGGTCGTTTACCTACCGCAGAAAGTGAAATCAGCATTCTGTTTGCTGATATTGTCGGCTTCACGGCTCTTTCAGAACGGTTAAAACCAGCAGAGGTTGCTCAATTACTTAATGACTTGTTCGAGGAGATGCTGCAAGAAGTTTTTGCTCTAGGTGGGACTCTGGATAAATATATTGGAGATTGTATCATGGCCTTTTTTGGGGCTCCTGAACCTCAAAAAGATCATGCAGACCGTGCTGTTGCTGCCGCAAAGGGAATGCTGACTCGTTTAGAGAATCTCAATATCAATCGGCTCTTGCGTGAACCTCTGCAATTACGGATTGCTGTTAATAGTGGGAAGGCTGTAGTGGGTGATGTGGGAAGCTCTCAAAGGGTGGACTATACCGCGTTAGGAGCAACGATTAATTTAGCCTCCCGTATGGAAGCCATCTGTCCCCCCGGTGGATGCGTTGTCAGTGAAGCTACCTATCAAATGTTGGCTCAAAAGCAAGGCTTGGAGGAGATGGGAGAACACCGTTTCAAGGGCATTGACCGACCAATACGGGTTTATCAGGTGTAGACAACTCAACATAATTAGTAATGACTAATTATGTTGAGTTGTCTAACAAGAAAAAACCCTCAGCGGGGGGGCTGAGGGCGGTCATCAGGGTGCATCTACTGTTTTTTTATCCGGCATGGATGTGAGGGTATCCGGAAAAATTGAAGAGTTTCCTTCATAAGGTTCTGGAACTGAGCAATCATCTAAACTCTCTTCTCGTTCTGGTGTTGGGTCAAAAATAATTATGTAGGTTATATGGGGCAAAAGTCGGCGGATAACTTGCAGATGGGCTTCGGCTTCATTGCGGCGACGAAAGCGAGCGACGATGCATCGTTGTAAGTTGGGCAGGGGCTTAATAATGCACCACGGATAAAGTTGGTCAAGGTAGGTCATAAAATTTTGGCGATCTCTTAATAAGGGTTGATTTCGAGGCCAGCTCACTCGTTGCCTGGTGCATCCTGTTGCAAGCCAATATCCTCTCCGTAGGGCTTTCCGGCTAGAAAACCTCTACAAGCTTGGGACTGCAAAATGGGGATACTTTCCTTGTGTTCTGAGTGCTAAGAAACTTTCCCAGCAACGCCGGCGGGTTGACGAGTTAATACGCTTTGAATGATTTTCAAGAGGATTTGACGGGAGCGATCGCTGCTTTGTGGGTAGAGCACCCAACTGCTGATCGGAGCGGGTTGATAGGTGAGCTGATAGCAATGGTTGGGGGCGATGTAGACAGTCCAGACGGGTTGCCTGGGTCGCTTGCGGAGGCTGTAGCCGCGTTTCTTCAGCGCTACGCGAATAGCCGCAATTTCTTGAGCAATGCGCAGCGCTATGGCCGTTTGGCTCAACGCTTCGCGAGCGATCGCTTTAGATTTCCTCATGGCTGGCTTGATTGGACTGTAGACACCGTAGTAGAAAAGGCGTTGCCAAAACAGCGCAGCCTGAGGTTGACATATTAGTATTTTTATGTATAAATTTACAGCTTACTGACCGGGCTTTTGGAAACACAGTAAGTTCAATAGCTTTGAAGGAATTTCCTCGAAATGCTCTAAAAGGAAGTCCATGATTGCAAGGTGGCGCAAATCGTTGGATGTGGGACGTTGATAGTTGCGACCTCTTGAGAACCAGCGTTGAACCGTAGAACTTGAGCGAGAACAAATGGCGGCAAGTTCCTCGTATCTTACAGACCATTTGGAATAGAACTTCCTGGGTGTTAGCCCAAGTTGGCAGTGGCTGTAGAGTGCGATCGCCTCTCGCTCTCGCTGAGTCAGAGTTCGTGGATGAGTTCTGTTTTCTGTTTCATCGCGATAGTGTCCCGGAGCAGTATGTACAGATTTACAGAAGCTAGGGACATCACTTGGCTTCTCCCAAGCCTGATGAGTGTTGGGTTCCAAATCTTTTTCCCAAGCCGTATCGGCAACGGTCCAAGCAGCACTGGGCGAGTCTTGATCGAGCTGAATGAGGTAGCAAACCGCCCATTGGCAGTGATGTCGGGCATAAAAGCGCCCAATCACCATTCCCCAGTCTGTTGTATGGGTGAGGGGTCGCCATCTAACGCGATCGCCTTCTTGATATTGGGGCGCGACATCATCGGGAAAGTGAGTGGGTAACTCTATCGATGGCGGCGGAATTTCTAAATGGGTCGGGTCAGAAATCACATGGGAGTCACCGTGGCGGATGGCATTCAAATAATTGGCGATTAGCTTGCCATTGAGGTTATGGGTTAAGCGCTGGATCAGGATTGCGGCTAGGCTTTCTACCTCTTGCTCGTCCAGGTTCATTATGGCGGCCTTGAAATCCTCATCGACGTAGTTGCTGATGCAGGACAACAGTTCTGTAATGCCGAAGTCGTCT